>NZ_JBRRDR010000038.1:0-44970 GCF_056759755.1 Stenotrophomonas sp. STEN046 | reverse complement strand
CACCAGCCCCCCCCCCCCCCCCCCCCGCCGGGCTGCGCTGGCCCCCGGCCCGGCGCCCCCCCGCGGGCCCCCCCCCGCCCCCCCCCCCGGCCCCCCCCCCCCCGCTACCGATCACTGGGCCGTGTCACCCAGCGGCTTCACCGGCTGCTTCTGCAGCGACAACAGGCCCAGCAGGATCGCCAGCGCCACGTAGGCCCCGGCGAACTGCCAGCTGATGACACGCGCCAACCCCTGCAGGTCCCACGGCAGATAGATGCCACCGCGGGGGTCCACCGAGTGGATCAGGCCGAACAGGGTCAGTGCCGCGGCCACCAGCAGGAAGCCGCAGGCGCGGCGCAGGCGACCGTCCACCATCGCCGCAACCGTGGCGATCCACAGCATCGAGGTGATGATGAAACCATTGCCGAGGGCGAAGATCACCGCCAGTTCCGGCAGGCCATGGCCGTCCACATGGGTCAGCAGTGCGCCCATCTGCTCGGCCGGAATCCAGCCCGGCGCCTTGATCGCCAGCAGGTACGCCGCCGACGGCAGGAAACCGAGCACCATCGCACCGGCATGCTGGCGCGGGGTGGCCTGGAAGGCCTGGGTGGTGATGTCGATCGAGACGTACACGATGATCGGCGCCAGCACCGCCAGCGGCAGCCACTGCACCAATCCGGAAATGATGCCCAGCATGCCGCCGATACCGACGAACAGCCCGGTCAGCAGCGTGTAGCCGCTGCGCGCACCCATGTGCTTGTATGCCGGCTGGCCGATGTACGGGGTGGTCTGGGCGACGCCGCCGCAGACACCAGCCACCAGCGTGGCCACCGCCTCCACCAGCAGGATGTCACGGGT
Organism: Stenotrophomonas sp. STEN046; assembly: GCF_056759755.1. Taxonomy (NCBI): domain Bacteria; kingdom Pseudomonadati; phylum Pseudomonadota; class Gammaproteobacteria; order Lysobacterales; family Lysobacteraceae; genus Stenotrophomonas; species Stenotrophomonas sp. STEN046. Next base: position 44,133 of record NZ_JBRRDR010000038.1, on the reverse strand, counting down.
GCGGTAGTCATCGCCCGCCGCACGCGCGCTCTCGGACACATTGATGCCGCCGACCACCATCAACAGGCCGAACGGCAGCAGCAGCGGCAGGTAGGTCATGGCCGTGGGCAGGCCCTCGATGAAGCCCAGCGTCGGCAGCGGCAGCACCACCTGCGGCGGCACCCACGCCGGAATCTGGAAGCCCGGCACACCCAGCCCGGCCAGGCCCAGCCCGTAATACAGCACGGTACCGAACACGAAGGCCAGCAGCACGCCCGGACCGCGCACCGGCAACTTGCCCTTGGCGATCAGCACATACAGCAGCAGCCCGAGCGTGGTGAAGCCCACCAGCGGCGAGCGCAGGGTTTCCAGCAGCGGCAGCAGGCCCATCAGCACCAGCGCGATGCCGGCAATGGAACCCAGCAGCGCGGCACGCGGCAGCGCGCGGGTGACCGCTTCACCGAAGAAGGAAAGGATGAACTTGAGCACGCCCATGATGACCAGCGAGGCCATGCCCAGCTGCCAGGTGGCGATCGCCGCTGCATGCGGGTCCAGCCCCTGCTGCTTGAAGGCCAGGAAGGCCGGGCCCAGCACCAGCAGCGCCATGCCGATGCTGGTCGGGGCATCCAGGCCGAGCGGCATCGCAGTGACATCGTCGCGCCCGGTACGCGCTGCCAGGCGACGCGCCATCAAGGTGTACAGCAGATTGCCGACCAGCACGCCCAGCGCGGTGCCGGGGAACATGCGGCCGAACACCACCTCGGCGGGGAACTGGAACATACCGACCAGGGCCATGGCGATGAAGCCGAGGATGGAGAGGTTGTCGACGACCAGGCCGAAGAAGCCATTGAAGTCACCGGCGACGAACCAGCGACGTGGTGCGGCGGAAGCGGGAGCGGACATGGAAGGGGCGGTGGGGGTGGGGACCGCCGATGGTAGGCCCAGCAGGGCCTGCGCGCCAATTCCCGCGTGGAATGATGGGTTCCAGCCAACGGCGGGGCCCCTCGTGGCTGGAGGCTGGTCGCGGACAGCGGGTTTATCGGAATGGGCCGTGCGGGGCAGGCTGCGCAGGACACGCCGTGAACCCGTCCCTGGGGCTCGATGGCGCCATCCATGGCGCCAACGGTCCTGCGCAGCCCACCCCGCACGGCCCCTGAAAGTTTCCTGCGCGTGCCAGCCACGGAAGAGAATCAAAAGATCAAAAGCAAAAGCAGGCGCTCTTTGTAGCGCCGGGCCCATGCTTGGCTGCTGTACGCGAAGCCTCAGAGCCGAGCATGGCTCGGCTCTACAAGTGCCTTTTCCGATCATTTCCACGTTATCCACGCATGGCGTGGATCTACTGGCAGATCGCGGAGAACTGTCGAAGGCGGGGTGGGCCCGGTTGCGGGGGCGTGAGCGCCATGGATGGCGCGACCGAGCCTACAGGGACGTATTTACGGCGTCCCCCGCAACCGGACCCACCCCGCCATCCCTCAGCAAACCAGCTTCTGCTCTGGCTCTGGCTCGTAGCGGGTGCAGGGCGCAGCCCTGCATCGCCCCCATTATTTCTTCAGGAAGTTGTCCACCAGCAGATGCTTCACGTCGTCGAAGCGGCCATTCAACACCGCCCTGGCCGCATACAGCGCCGTGCCTGCCACCTGCTTGGCTTCGATCTGCGGCGGCATCACCAGCTCGGCGCGGCTGGTGTGCACATCCAGCAACGCCGGCCCACGCTGGGCCAGGAAATCCTGCACCGCTTCCTCCAGATCCTCGCTGCGGGTGACCGTGCGTCCGTGGAAGCCGATCACCTCGGCCAGGCGCCCGAAATCCGGATTCTTCAGATCCGTGTAGTTGTCCAGCAGGCCTTCCACCTTCTGCTCCAGCTCGACGAAATTCAACGAGCCGTTGTTGAACACCACCACCTTGATCGGCAGGTTTTCCTGCACGGCCGTCAACAGATCGCCCAGCAGCATCGCTAGGCCACCATCGCCGGACAGCGAGATCACCTGCCGGCCGGGGAACGCCTTCTGCAGGCCCAGTGCCTGTGGCATCGCATTGGCCATCGTGCCATGCAGCAGGCTGGTCAGCGTGCGGCGGCGGCCGTTGACGCGGATATGGCGCAACACCCACACCATCGGCGAGCCACCGTCGGCGGTGAACAGTGCATCATCGGAGGCATATTTCGACAGCAGCGCGGTCAGGTGCTGCGGATGGATCAGCTCGCCCTCACCGGGCTGCTCTTCCTTCTCGCGCTTCTTCAGTGCCTTGTCACGGCGCTCGATGCACTCATCCAGGAAACTGCTGTCCTCGCGCGGCGGCAGCATCGGCAGCAAGGCGTCCAGCGTCGGTGCGATATCACCCACCACGCCGAGGTTCACCGGATGGCGGCGGCCGAGGTGGCTGCCATCGCGGTCGACCTGGATGATGGTGGCCTTGTCCGGGTAGAACTGGCCCCAGGCGAAATCAGCGCCGAGCAGCAGCAGCGTGTCGCACTCCATCAGCGTATGGAAGCCCGATTCGATGCCGAAGATGCCGGTCATGCCCATGTTGTACGGGTTGTCCGGCTCGACGAAATCCTTGGCGCGCGAGGTGTGCGCCACCGGTGCCTGCAGCCTGCGCGCAAGCTCCAGCAACTGCGCGTGCGCACCCTGGCAGCCGGCGCCGGCATAAATGCCGATGCGCTTGCCCTGCCCCAGCAGTTCTGCGATCTGCTGCAGTTCGCTGTCGGACGGACGCAGCACCGGCTGGGTGTAGTGCACCGAGAACGGCACATCGTGCTTCACTTCCGCCTCGCTGATGTCAGCCGGCAGGATCACCACGGCTACGCCGCGACGGCTGATCGCGGCCTGGCAGGCCAGCGCCACCACGCGGCGTGCCTGTTCAGCGCTGTGCACCTGTTCGCAGAACACCGTGCAGCTGCCATACACCGCCTTGAAGTCCACTTCCTGCGGGAACTCCATGCCCAGCTCGCTGGTGACGATCTGGCTGGCGATCAGCACCATCGGCGCGCGGTTGCGGTTGCTCTCGAAGATGCCATTGATGAAATGCAGGCCACCGGGCCCGCAGGAGCCAGCACACGCCGTCAACTGGCCGCTGACCAGCGAATCGGCGCCGGCAGCGAACGCTGCCACTTCTTCATGGCGCACGTGCACCCAAGCGATCTCGCTGCCATGCATCGCATCGGTCACATGGTTGAGCGTGTCGCCCACGATGCCGTAGCAACGGCGGACACCGGCCTGCTGCAGGGCGTCCACCACGATTTCGGCCACGCGCTTGCTCATCGGATACATCCTCGAACGGGGGAACGTCCGAGGCTAGACCCGGTGAAGTGATGCCCCCGTGGGCAAGGCGCGCATCGCCTCGATGCGCAAACTTCAGACCGATGTCTCGTCAATCGTTGACATTGATCCAGCCCACCACCGCGCCCTGCTTCGGGTTGCGGTAGCGCAGCTTCATCCAGCCATCCTGTTCATCCAGCATTTCCACACGGTCGCCCTGCACCAGGTAACGCTTGGTGCTGGATGCGCCAGGTCGATCGAACAGGAACAGGCGCGGCGCCAACACGGAGGCCTGCTGGCCACGCAGCGGTCCGTCGGCAGGTGCGCCCAGGCCATCGGCAATGGCCGTCTCAAGCACACTTCCGGCGGCATCATAGGTGCGCCAGACCGCCAGCGGGCCCTGATCGTCGGTCTGCACCCAATGCAGCGCGGCGTTCAGCGTATCGCCCAGCATCAACACGCTCTCCGAGCGGTACAGATAGAGCTTCGCACCTGCAAACCGGTACTGGTCGGTGTACCACATCGGGCCGCTGCGGCAGCTGCTGGTCAGGGTGCGGCTCGAACGATCGACAGTCAGCCCCATCAGGTCACCGCAACTGTCCTTGCCGTGGGTGTCCGCCTGCAGCGCGCGGAACCCGGCACTGGCCGGATCGAACCGGTACACCGCCACCGCCTCGTTGACCATGCCCACCGATGCACGTGCAATCAATTCCGGGTAGCCATCGAAATCGACGTCCTCCAGACCCCATCGCGAATTGCCGTCGGCATCCGCCGCACCCTCCAGCCTCTGGCGCTTGCCCGACGGCGACAGCTGCACCGCGATGCTGCCATCCTGCTGGGGATCGGCGTGTGCCTGCACGTGAGCGGCGACCTGGAACCGTAGCGTTCCGCCGTCGTCCTCATTCGCCTGCGCCGTCGGCAGCCACAGGCCTGCCAGCAGCAGGCCCAGCACGTAGTCCCTGTGTTTCATCGTCTATCCCTGTGGCGCCACGATGGCCCCTTCAGATCAGAACGATACGTCAACCGGCTGCCGCGACCACAGCACCGATTGATGCTTGGTCTGCTGCTTCCAGGCCAGCCGGATCGCCTCGATGTCGGCACGGCGCTGCGGGGTGTCCTCGTGCAGCACCACCAGCACCTTGGTGCGCAGGCGGTTGGGCGAGGCATCGCCGCGGAACAGCCACTGGCCATAGGCATCGAACACGGTCAGGCCATCCGGGAAACGCGGAGTCACTTCCTTGTCCAGGAAGGCGCGCCACTGCGCGTCACTGATGGTGTCCGCCTGCGGCCGGTTGCCGGCACCCTGCTCTTCGCCCACGCCGAAGTACAGCTCGCTGCGCAGCCAGCCGTGGCCGCTGGACGGACGCGCTGCATCACCCTGCATCTCTGCGGTGGTGGCATAGGCGCTCGGCGCCTTGGAAGACAGGCTGGCACAGCCGCTGGTGGCCAGCAGCACGGCGAAGATCAGGCCAAGGTGTTTCATCGGGAACAGCACTCCGGGGAAGGGAAAAGCACGTCGAAGGGGCACGGAGGGTACACCTGCACTTCAGTTGCGGGTGCAACCAACGCACTGATGCCGCACGGGCATCAGCTCATGCATCGGGAGGAGGGACTTGCATCCCACCACCTCCTCACGCCAAGATAATATATCGCTTCATCCGGATGGATGTAAGTGAAACTATCTCCCCCCCCCCTTCCCCATGTCGTTGTTGCTGGAGCCTGCATGTCCCCCCGCCTGTCTGCGTCGCCGCTCGGCCTCGCCATCGCGCTTGCCCTGTCCCCCACCCTGGCCTCTGCCCAGGATGCGGCCACCAACCTGGACACGGTGATCGTCACCGGTACCCGCGCCGCCGACCGCACCGTGCTCGAATCCACCTCGCCGGTGGACGTGCTCACCGCCGAGGACATCCGCAAGGCCGGCGTGGTCAACGGTGAGCTGGGCAGCGCGCTGCAGGCACTGCTGCCGTCCTTCAACTTCCCGCGCCAGTCCAACTCCGGGGGCGCCGACCACGTGCGCGCCGCACAGTTGCGCGGCCTGTCGCCGGACCAGGTGCTGGTGCTGGTCAACGGCAAGCGCCGCCACCACACCGCGCTGGTCAACACCGACAGCAAGATCGGCAAGGGCACCACACCGGTCGATTTCAATTCGATCCCGGTCAGCGCCATCAAGCGCATCGAAGTGCTGCGCGACGGCGCCGGTGCGCTGTACGGCTCCGATGCGGTGGCCGGGGTGATCAACGTGATCCTGGACAACGGCGGCGACGGTGGCGAGATCGAGGCCAGCTACGGCGCCAACCACACCGATCTGAAGCCGATCGGGCGCACGATCACCGATGGCCAGACCGGCAACATCAGTGCCAAGGTCGGCACCTCGCTGGGCGAGGACGGCGGCTTCCTGCGCGTGGGCCTGGAATACAAGAAGCGCAACGGCACCAATCGCGCCGGCTTCGACCAGATTCCGCCGTGGGACCAGACCGAGGCCAATCTGGCGCTGCAGGGCAAGCGCAACTATGTGCTTGGCGATGGCGCCAGCAAGGACATCAACCTGTGGTTGAACACCGAGATCCCGGTGGGAAAGACCGCCACCTTCTATGCCTTCGGCACCTTCAACCAGCGTAACACCGAAGGTGCGAACTACTTCCGCTACCCCGACGGCGATGCCAACTGGAAGCAGGTCTATCCCAACGGCTACCGGCCGATCTCCGAAGGCGAGAACCGCGACGTGCAGGCGGTGGCAGGGGTTCGTGGCCAATGGGGCGAATGGAGCTACGACGGCAGCCTGGATTACGGCCAGAACGATTTCATCTACCGTCTGCGCGATTCGCTGAACGCCTCGCTGGGCCCGACCAGCCCGACCCGCTTCAAGACCGCCGACTACGAGTACGCGCAGACCGTCGGCAATCTCGACCTCAGCCGCGTGTTCGCGCAGAGCGACAGCATCAGCCACACCCTGGGCCTGGGCGCAGAGGCACGCCACGAGCGCTACCAGACCCGCCCCGGCGATCCGGCCAGCTATGCCGCCGGCCCGTACACCGATCGCCCCACCGGCTCGCAGGCCGGTGGCGGCCTGACCCCGCAGGATGCTGCCACCCTGTCGCGTGATGTGGCCAGCGCCTATGCCAGTCTCGCCAGCCAGTTCGGCGAACACTTCTCCACCGATCTGGCCGCACGCTACGAGCACAGCGACGACTTCGGCGGCGAACTGACCGGCAAGCTCGGCCTGCGCTATGAATTCACCCCGGCCTTCGCACTGCGCGGCGCGATCTCCAACAACTTCCGCGCGCCGTCGCTGGCACAGATCGGCTACGAATCCACCTCCACCGGCTACAACGCCGGCGGCCAGCTGGTGCAGGGCCGCCTGCTGTCGGTCAACAATCCCATTGCCCGTGGCCTCGGCGCGCAGGACCTGAAGCCGGAAAAATCGCTGAACACCTCGCTGGGCTTCACCAGCCGCATCGGCGAGCATTTCGACCTGTCGCTGGACTTCTTCCAGATCGACATCGACGACCGCATCGCGCTGTCGGAGAGCATCACCGGCGATGCGCTGACCGACTACGTGGCGGCCAACTACGGCGTGAGCGGGCTGCAGAGCGCCAGTTTCTTCGTCAACGCCGCCGATACCCGCACCCGCGGTGCCGAGCTGGTGAGCAACTGGCGGCAATCGCTGGGCAACGGCCAACTGCTGCTGACAGGCACCTACGCCTATACCAAGACCACGTTGAAGAACGTGCTGGCCACGCCGGCACAGCTCCGTGCACTGAACCCGGACTACGTGCTGTTCGGCATTGAAGAGACCAACACCCTGACCGACGCCACCCCGCGCACGCGCGGAAGCTTCTCGGCGGCATGGAGCAACGATCACTGGTCGCTCAGCAGCCGGGTGAATCGCTACGGCAGTGCCACCCGCGTATTCAACTTCGGCGATGGCTACATCCCGCGTCAGACCTACCAGGCTGAATGGCAGTTGGATGCGGAAGTGGAGTACCGCATCACATCGCAGTGGAGCGTGGCCATCGGCGGGCAGAACCTGACAGACAACTATCCGGATCGATCCAACGACGACATCCACTACTTCGGCAACCTGCCCTACGACGTGCTGTCGCCGATCGGCAGCAATGGCGCGTACTACTACGGTCGCGTGCGCTATACGTTCTGATTGCTGCGGACAGCGTGCCGACCAACGGTCGGCACCCACCAGGACGATATTGATCGCTACGGGTGGGTCCGGATTTGCCTTGGGTGGGTGCGGACCGTTGGTCCGCACGCCTCCAATCCGTAGCTTCGCCTCGACCCCATCTACACGCTCACGCTGGCAAGCTGGGCGACATGGCTGAACCGCTCCCCCTGCGTCCGCCACCTCCATTGCTGGACGACGCCTGCGCGCTGTTCCTTGATGTGGATGGCACCCTGATTGAATTCGCTGCGCGCCCTGACGCCGTGCAGCTCCTGCCCGATGTGCGTGAAGCCATCGGCCGCATCAGTGACCGACTGGAAGGTGCCGTGGCACTGGTCAGTGGCCGCCCGCTTGAACAGCTGGACCAGTTGTTCGCGCCACTGCAGCTGCCCGCCGCTGGCCTGCACGGCCACGAGCTGCGCAGCCAGGACGGGCGTGTGATACGCGACGAACACAACGATGACACCGCCGACTGGCTGCACGCGCTGCATCAGCAGGCGATGCGTTTCGCCCATGGGCATCCCGGCGTACTGGTGGAAGACAAAGGTGTCGGCCTGGCCCTGCACTGGCGTGGCGCACCGCATGCCGCCGCCGAAGTGCGCGCCTTCGCCGACCGTCATGTGCGGGGCCGCACCAGTTATCGCCTGCAGCCCGGCGACCACGTCGTCGAATTCGTGCCGGTAGGCACCGACAAGGGCCGCGCGGTACGCAGGTTGATGCAGTACCTGCCCTTCCGCGGGCGCCTGCCGGTGTTCCTCGGCGATGACCTCACCGATGAGTTCGGCTTCGATGCAGCCAATGGCCTGCACGGCTGGAGCGTACTGATCGGTGAACGTGAACCCAGTGCAGCCGTGTTCGCGCTGCCTGACATACGCAGCGTGCACGCATGGCTGCGCGAGAATGCGTATTGACCCTGGCCACCCCCACGGCCGCAACCGAGATGTACCGCGTGATGACCCAACCCGATCTTGATCTGGGCGTGGTCGGCAACGGCAGCTTTGGCGCCCTGGTCGACAAACATGCCCGTGTTGTCTGGAGCTGCCTGCCGACCTTCGACGGCGACCCGACCTTCTGCGCCCTGCTCGGCCCCAACCAGCAGACCGGTGGCGATTTCGCCATCGAGCTGGAGGACTTCGCCGGCAGTGAGCAGGAATACCTGACCAATACCGCGATCCTGCGCACCGTGCTTCGCGACGCCCACGGTGGCGCCCTGGAAATCCTCGATTTCGCGCCACGCTGGCGCCAGAATGATCGCTTCTACCGACCGGTCAGCCTGATCCGCCAGGTGCGCCCCTTGTCCGGCAGTCCGCGCATCGTGATCCGCGCCCGGCCGCTGGCCGACTGGGGCGCGCGCGTGCCCGAGTCCACCTGGGGCAGCAACCACGTGCGCTGGATCCTGCCCGAGCACGTGCTGCGCCTGACCACCGACGTACCCGTGCGCTTCGTGCGCGATGGCCTGCCGTTCGTGCTCAACCACCCGATCCACCTGATCTTGGGCGTGGACGAGTCGCTCAACCGCTCCATCAGCGGATACGTGCAGGAGGCCTTCCAGCGCACCCGCGACTATTGGCGCGAGTGGGTGCGCTACCTGTCCATTCCGCTGGAGTGGCAGGACGCGGTCATCCGCAGCGCGATCACCCTCAAGCTCTGCCAGTACGAAGACAGCGGCGCGATCATCGCGGCAATGACCACCTCTATTCCGGAAGCGCCCGGCAGCGTGCGCAACTGGGACTACCGCTACTGCTGGCTGCGCGATGCCGCCTTCGTGGTGCGCGCGTTGAACCGTCTGGGCGCCACCCGCACGATGGAGCAGTTCCTGGGCTACATCTTCAACCTGGCCACCACCGACGGCACCCTGCAGCCGCTGTACGGCATCGGCTTCGAGGCCAAGCTGGACGAGGACGAAGTGCCCAGCCTGTCCGGCTACCGCGGCATGGGCCCGGTGCGGCGCGGCAACCTGGCTTGGGTACAGCGCCAGCATGATGTGTACGGCAGCGTGGTGCTGGCCTCCACCCAGCTGTTCTTCGACCGCCGCCTGCAGGACCCCGGTGACAGCCATACCTTTGCCCGGCTGGAACCGCTGGGCGAACAGGCCTACGCCCTGCACGACGTGCCCGATGCAGGCCTGTGGGAGTTCCGCGGCCGCACCGAAGTACACACCTACACCAGCGCGATGTGCTGGGCGGCGTGCGACCGCTTGTGCAAGATCGCCGTGCGCCTGAAGCGTGACGACCGCGCGCAGTACTGGCGCGAGCGTGCCGACACCATCCACGCACGCATCATGGAAAAAGCCTGGAGCGAGGAGCTCGGCCACTTCACCGACACCTTCGATGGCCATCGCCTGGATGCCTCGCTGCTGCTGCTGGCCGACATCGGCTTCATCGAAGCCAACGACGCACGCTTCGTCGCCACCGTCGACGCCATCGGCCGCGACCTCAAGCACGGCAATGCGCTGTACCGCTATATCGCACCGGATGATTTCGGCGAACCGGAAACCAGCTTCACCATCTGCACGTTCTGGTACATCGATGCGCTCGCTGCGATCGGCCGCATGGATGAGGCGCGCGACATGTTCGAATCACTGCTGCAGCAACGCAATCATCTTGGCCTGCTGTCGGAAGACCTGGCGTTCGACGGCGGCGAAGCCTGGGGCAACTTCCCGCAGACCTACTCGCATGTCGGCCTGATCACTGCGGCCATGCGCCTGTCGCGTTCCTGGCAGGAGGCCTCATGAGCCGTCTTGTCGTTGTATCCAACCGCGTGGCTGTGCCCGGCGAAAACCGCGCAGGAGGTCTCGCCGTCGGGCTGCTGGCGGCACTGAAGGAACGCGGCGGGCTGTGGTTCGGCTGGAGTGGCAAGAGCGTGCGCGAGGCCAGCGGTGCGCTGCACGAACAACGCGATGGCGATATCCAGTACGTCACCATGGATCTGGCCAAGCGCGATGTCGACGGCTATTACAACGGCTTCGCCAACCGCACGCTGTGGCCGCTGCTGCACTTCCGCCTGGACCTGGTCGACTACGACCGTGGCACCCGCGAGACCTATCACCGGGTCAATGCGTTGTTCGCCGACAAGCTGGCACCGCTGCTGCGCGAAGACGACATCGTCTGGATCCACGATTACCACCTGATTCCACTCGGTGCGATGCTGCGCGAGCGCGGCATCGGCTGCCGCATCGGTTTCTTCCTGCACATCCCGATGCCCTCGGCCGACCTGCTGCAAGCCATGCCGGACCATCTGCGGCTGTTCTCGGCCCTGTATGCCTACGATCTGGTCGGCTTCCAGACCCAGCGTGACACCGATCGTTTCCAGACCTACCTGCGCTTGTTCGGTGGCGGGCGCGTGCTCGACGACGGTCAGCTGGAAGCGCCCGGCGGCCGTCGATTCCGCGCCGCGGCGTTCCCGATCGGCATCGATACCGAACTGATCGCCCGCCAGGCCAGCACTGCCGCCAGCAAGGCGGCGGTCAAGAACCTGCGCGGCAGCCTGCGTGACCGCCAGCTCGCCATCGGGGTGGACCGGTTGGATTACTCCAAGGGCCTGCCCGAGCGCTTTCTCGGCTTCGAGCGCTACCTGCAGCGCCACCCGGACCAGCGTGGCTCGCTGACCTACCTGCAGATCGCACCGGTCTCGCGCGGCGATGTAACCGAATACCGGCAACTGCGCAGCCAGCTGGAACAGATCGCCGGCCACATCAACGGCGGCCATGCCGAGCCGGATTGGACGCCGCTGCGCTACGTCAACCAGAACTTCACCCACGCCACGCTGACCGGCTTCTATCGCGCCGCCGCGGTCGGCCTGGTCACTCCGTTGCGCGACGGCATGAACCTGGTGGCGAAGGAATATGTCGCCTCGCAGGATCCGGACGACCCCGGCGTGCTGGTGCTGTCGCTGCTGGCCGGTGCTGCCGATGAACTGAAGCAGGCGCTGCTGGTCAATCCACACGACCTGGATGGCGTGGCCGATGCCATCGCCACGGCAGCCACCATGTCACTGCGCCGGCGCCAGGAGCGCTGGCACGCGATGATGGAACACCTGCGCACGTACGACATCAACCATTGGCGCCGCAGCTACCTGGACGCATTGGAAGGCTGATCGGCATCGCGCCCGCCGGGCATGGCCCGGCGCTACCGCAGGCACTGCCCTGGGCACGCAGGGCGCGGAAGAAAGGTAGCGCCGGGCCATGCCCGGCGAGGGTCAATCGAGGAACCGCGCGGCTTGGCCCGGGCTGGGCAGCAGACAGGCATCGTGCCGCCCGAACCAGCGGTAGCGGTTGCGCGCCAGCACCAGATAGGCACGATCACGCCACGCACGTGGCACCACCCGCACTGCCGCAGCCAGCCGCCAACCGCCGCCCAGGCCGGTGAGCACGCGCAGGATCGCCTCGGTATCGGTCCACGCCCCTTGCGCATCCAGCAGCAGGAACGAGCTCGGATCATGCGGGTCCAGCCCGTGTGCACGCAGCAGCGCACTGCCCTGCGCGCCCTGCATCGCCGCGAAGCGATAGCGCCCCTGACGGTCGAACCGCAGCAGGAAACGCACCCAGCGGCTGCACAGCGCACAGACGCCGTCGAAGACGATCACGCCGCCAGGTTCCGCCCCCGCAGCAGGATCGCCAGGCATCAGCCCATCCACACCAGCGTTGCCATCCGACCGGTGCGGCGATCGCGGCGATGCGAGTACAGATCCGGATCGGCCATCGTCGATACCGTGCCACCGTGGATGTCGGCGGCGTTGATCCCTGCCGCCTGCAGGCGCATCCGCGCCAGCGCGAACAGGTCCACCTTCCAGTGCCCGGTACGGGTGGCCGCGAAGGCCGCCTCGGCAGCCGGATCGTGGCCTACAAAGGCGTGGTACACCTCTTCGCCGATCTCATAGTCGGCCGGGCCCGCTGCCGGCCCCAGCCAAGCGCGCAGCTGCGCCGGCGGCGTCTGCATCGCAGCCACCGTGGCCTCCAGCATGCCGTCGGCCAGACCGCGCCAGCCAGCGTGCGCGGCACCGACTTCGCTGCCATCTGCAGCGGCGAATACCACCGGCAGGCAGTCGGCCGTCAGGATCGCCAGCACCACACCGGGCACCGAGGTCACCGCCGCATCGGCCACCGGCTCACTGGCGCCTTCCACCGGCGCTGCATCGAAACGCAGCACCGTGGCGCTGTGCACCTGCCGCAGCCAGTGCGGGGCCGACGGCAACGCCAGCCCCTGTTGCAGCAGTTGCCGGTTGCGCTCGACATTGGCCGGCGCATCGCCATCGGCCGCATGCCGGTTGCCCAGGTTGAACTGGGCGAATGGCTCCGGCGAGACCCCCGCGCCATGCCGCCGCGTGGTCAGCGCGCGAACGCCGGGCGGCGCCGGCCAGTCGGCCTGCAGCAGTGGCAGCGGGGCGTCCATCACCAGCGGCCCCGCTCGCGTTCGGCGAAGGCGGCGCTGTCTTCACGCAGCACCTTCATCAGGTGCAGCATGTCGGCCGGCGCAGGCGCGGTATTGCGTACCGGCTCACCGGTTACCGGGTGCACGAATTCCAGGGTCTCTGCATGCAGGGCCTGGCGCTTGAAGCCGCGCAGCGCGGCCACCAGTTCGTCACTGGCACCCTTGGGCAGCTTCAGCGCACCGCCGTACAGCTGGTCGCCCACGATCGGGTGGCGCAGGTGCGCCATGTGCACGCGGATCTGGTGCGTGCGCCCGGTTTCCAGGCGGCATTCCAGCGCGGTATGCGCACGGAAGCGCTCGCGCAGGCGGTAATGGGTCACCGCTTCCTTGCCGTCCTCGCGCACCCCCATCTTCAGGCGGTCGCGCGGGTGGCGGTCGATCGGTGCATCAGCGGTGCCACCGGCTACCAGCGCGCCCATCACCACGGCCAGGTACTGGCGGTGCACATCACGGGCGGACAGCTGCTCGACCAGCGCGGTCTGCGCCTCAAGCGTACGGGCCACCACCATCACGCCGCTGGTGTCCTTGTCCAGGCGGTGCACGATGCCCGCGCGCGGCAGCACCGCCACCGACGGGTCGCGGTACAGCAGCGCATTGACCAGGGTACCGCTGTGGTTGCCGGCACCGGGGTGCACGACCAGGCCCACCGGCTTGTTGATCACCAGCAGGTGCTCATCCTCGAACAGCACGTCCAGCGGGATGTCCTCCGGCTCGGCCGTGGTCTGGGTTTCCAGCACCACCTGCAGGGTGACCACCTCGCCACCGCGCAGTGCATCGCGCGGGCGGGCCTGTGCGCCGTCCAGCAGGACGTCGCCGGCCTTGATCCACTCGGTTAGGCGGGAACGGGAATATTCGGGGAACAGCTCGGCCACGACCGCGTCGAAACGACGGCCGGCGGAGGTGTCGGGGACAATGGCCTGGCGGGCCGATTCGGAGGGTTGTTCAGACATGGCAGGGGGCATCTTTGAAATTTTGGGGTCCCGGCGAGCCGGTTTCAGTCGCTGGACAGGACACTAGGCTATCATCGACCCTTCGTATTCCAGCCGCGTCCCGCATTGACCCCATGATCCGACGCTCCGTCCTGCTCTCCGCGCCCGTCCGCCTCACCGCCCTGCTGCTGGTGCTGGTCATCGTCGCCACCGGCTGCAACCGCGGCACCAAGGGCGATCGCCCTGATGAAGGCACCCCGGTCGAACAGCTCTACGAAAAGAGCCACAAGCTGATGCAAGGTGGCAACTGGAGCGGCGCCGAAGCCAGCTTCCGCCGCCTGGTGGCCCAGTACCCGTACGGTCCGTACACCGAGCAGGCGATGATCGAAACCGCCTACGCCCAGTACAAGGCCGGCAAGCACGATGACGCGGTGTCCAGCATCGACCGCTTCATCCGTACCTACCCGACCCACCGCAACGTCTCCTATCTGTACTACCTGCGCGGCCTGGCCAACTCCAACCGCAATACGGTTTTCCTACGCCGCGTATGGTCCCTGGACCCGAGCCGTCGCGATCTGTCCACGCCGCACCAGGCGTATGCAGACTTCAACATCGTGGTGGATCGCTACCCGAACAGCCGTTATGCCGCCGATGCGCGCAAGCGCATGCTGGAGCTGCGTGACGTATTCGCCCAGCACGAGCTCGACAACGCCCTGTACTACATGCGCCGTGGCGCCTGGCTCTCGGCCGCTGGCCGCGCCAACTATCTGCTGGAAAACTACCCGCAGAGCGCCTTCCAGTACGACGCCGTGGCGGTTCTGGCCGACTCCTACACCCACCTGGGCAACAAGACCCTGGCCGATGACGCCCGCCGCGTCCTGCAGCTGAACCAGCCGGATCACCCGTGGCTGGAAGGCAAGTGGCCCAAGTACCCGTGGATGATCCGCAAGCTGAACCCGTTTGCCGGCGAGAAGTCCGCCGCCACCGGCCAGCGCAACGCACGGATGGAAAAGAAGTAAGAAAAAGGGCCCCGCAAGGGGCCCTTCTTCTTTGTGGCGGTAGTGCCGGCCGCTGGCCGGCTCCCCCCGCAGATCCACGCCATGCGTGGATGGGCCCTGCCCTCAGCCCTTGTAGCCATTGCTGATCGGATAACGACGCTCACGTCCGAAGGCGCGGCGCGAGACCTTCGGCCCCGGCGCGGCCTGGTGCCGCTTCCATTCGCTGATACGCACCAGGCGCAGCACACGGTCGACCACGGCTGCGTCGTAACCGGCTGCGACGATCTCCGTGCGCGACTGCTCCTGGTCGATGTAGCGGTACAGGATGCCGTCCAGCACGTCATAGGCCGGCAGCGAGTCCTGGTCGGTCTGGTTGTCGCGCAGTTCGGCCGAGGGTGGGCGGCTGATCACCGCCGGCGGAATGACCGGTGCACCACCCACGGTATTGCGCCACTTGGAAAGGCCGAACACCTCGGTCTTGTACAGATCCTTCAAGGGCGCATAGCCACCGCACATGTCGCCGTAGATCGTGGCGTACCCCACCGCGTACTCGCTCTTGTTGCCGGTGGTCAGCAGCAGGCCGCCGAACTTGTTGGCCAATGCCATCAGGATCACGCCACGGCTGCGCGACTGCAGGTTCTCCTCGGTCACATCGGCTGCGGTGCCCTCGAACATCGGCGCCAGCGCCTCCATCAAGCCCTTGAATGCCGGCTCGATCGACACCGCCTCCAGCTTCACACCCAATGCCTGGCACTGCTCAGCGGCCAGATCATTGGACATGCCAGCGGTGTAGCGCGACGGCAGCCGTACCGCCGTGACGTTTTCCGCGCCCAGCGCGTCCACCGCCATTGCCAGCACCAGCGCCGAATCGATGCCGCCGGACAGGCCCAGCCAGACCTTCTTGAAGCCGTTCTTGCCGCAGTAGTCCTGGATGCCGCGGGTCACTGCACGCCAGGCCAGCGCGTCCATGCTCTCGTCGCCATCGTCCATCCACACGTGCGGCATGAAGCGGCGGTGCTGGCCGTCGTACTCCACCACCAGCCACTGGTCGACAAACGCCGCCGCGGCCGGATGCACCGTGCCATCGCCGTCGGCCACCACCGAGGCGCCGTCGAATACCAGCGCGTCCTGGCCACCCACCACGTTGAGGTAGGCGATCGCGGCCCCGCTCTCACGGGTGCGCGCGGCCAGAACCGCATCGCGCTGGGCATGCTTGCCGCGCTCGTACGGCGAGGCGTTGGGCACCACCACCAGCTGCGCGCCGGCCGCCACGGTGTCGGCCAGCGGCTCGGCAAACCACAGGTCCTCGCAGATCAGCAGGCCAACCGGAATGCCGTTGACCTCGAACACGCAGCTGCCACCGTCCGGGTCGACATCGAAGTAGCGGCGCTCGTCGAACACCGCGTAATTGGGCAGTTCGCGCTTGCGGTAGGTCTGCTCGACCAGGCCGTCGCGCAGCACGCTGGCCGCGTTGTAGACCACCGCGCCTGCCGCCTGCGGCCAACCGACCACGGCAGTGATGCCACGGCAGGCGGCAGCAATGCGGGTCATGGCCTGCTCGCACTCGTACAGGAAGCCCGGACGCAGCAGCAGGTCTTCCGGCGGATAACCGCTGACGGCCAGCTCCGGGAACATCACCAGCTCCGCGCCGTACTCGTCGCGAGCGTGGCCGATCATCTCGATGATGCGCGCGGTATTGCCGGCGACATCGCCGACCGGAAAATCAAACTGCGCCATCGCGATGCGGATCGAAGCCATGAGGGTCCAGCCTGTGGTTGCAATGCGCTCATTGTAGCGCCGCGCCATGCGCGCGCCGGGCGCGCTCACTGCGTGGACAGCCCCGGCTCAGTAGATCCACGCCATGCGTGGATGGGGCTGCCGGGATGGCCAGGGCGCCAGACGCAGAAAGGCCGCCCGGAGGCGGCCTTTCTGTTTCAAGCAGCCGGCCAGCGGCCGGCTCTACAGCATCGTCTGCCAGAGGCAGTCGATCTTATTTCACCAGCTTGGCGATGGCTGCGCCCAGGTCGCCCGGCGAACGCACGGTGACCACGCCTGCCGCTTCCATCGCAGCAAACTTGCCTTCAGCCGTACCCTTGCCACCCGAGGCGATCGCACCGGCATGGCCCATGCGCTTGCCGGCCGGAGCCGACGCACCGGCGATGAAACCGACAACCGGCTTCTTCACGTGGTTCTTGATGTACTCGGCGCCGGCTTCTTCAGCGTCACCGCCGATTTCGCCGACCATGATGATGCCTTCGGTCTGCGGATCTTCGTTGAACAACTTCAGGCAGTCGACGAAGTTCAGGCCGTTGATCGGGTCACCACCGATGCCGATGCAGGTGGACTGGCCCAGACCGACTTCGGTGGTCTGCTTGACCGCTTCATAGGTCAGGGTGCCCGAGCGCGACACGATGCCGATCTTGCCCGGCTTGTGGATGTGGCCCGGCATGATGCCGATCTTGCACTCACCCGGGGTGATGACGCCCGGGCAGTTCGGCCCGATCAGCACGGTGTCCGGATGCGAACGGGTCAGCACGTTCTTCACGCGCAGCATGTCCAGCACCGGAATGCCTTCGGTGATGCAGACGATGACCTTGATGCCGGCAGCAGCGGCTTCCAGGATCGCGTCGGCCGCGTACGGCGGCGGCACGTAGATGACCGAAGCATTGGCGCCGGTGCTCTGCACGGCGTCGGCAACGGTGTTGAAGACCGGCAGGTCGATGTGGGTGGTGCCGCCCTTGCCGGGGGTCACGCCGCCAACAACCTGGGTGCCGTACTCGATCATCTGAGTGGCGTGGAAGGTGCCCTGCTGGCCGGTGAAGCCCTGCACGATCACCTTGGTGTTCTTGTTAATCAAAACAGACATGGGAATTCCTTGGTGACGGGATCAGGCGGCGTTCTTGACAGCTTCAACGACCTTCTTGGCGCCGTCGTTGATGTTGTCGGCCGGGATGATGGCCATGCCGCTGTCACGCAGCAGCTGCTTGCCTTCTTCCACGTTGGTGCCTTCCAGGCGCACCACGACCGGAACCTTGACGCCCACTTCCTTCACGGCGGCGATGATGCCTTCGGCAATCATGTCGCAGCGGACGATGCCGCCGAAGATGTTGACGAAGATGCCTTCGACCTTGTCCGAGGACAGGATCAGCTTGAAGGCTTCGATGACGCGCTGCTTGTTGGCACCGCCGCCCACGTCCAGGAAGTTCGCCGGCTCGCCGCCGTTGAGCTTGATGACGTCCATGGTGGCCATGGCCAGGCCTGCGCCGTTGACCATGCAGCCGATGTTGCCGTCCATGGTGACGTAGTTGATGTCCAGCTCCGAAGCGATCACTTCGGTCGGATCTTCCTGGGTCTTGTCGCGCATGGCGACCAGGGCCTTCTGGCGGAACGCGGCGTTGTCGTCGCTGTCGAACTTGCCGTCCAGCGCGTACAGGTTGCCGTCGTCCAGGATGGCCAGCGGGTTGATTTCAACCAGCGCCAGGTCCTTTTCGTTGAACAGGCGGTACAGGTTCACCATGATGCTGGCGAACTGGCCGGCCTGCTTGGCGGTCAGGCCCAGCTTGAAGCCGAAATCACGGCCGTGGTAACCCTGCACGCCTTCGACGAAGTCGACGTTCAGCGAATGGATCAGCTCCGGGGTTTCAGCAGCAACCTGCTCGATCTCCACGCCGCCTTCCGAAGAAGCGATGTAGGTGATGGTCTTGGTGCCACGGTCAACCAGCACCGACAGGTACAGTTCCTTGACGATCTCGCCGGCGGTGGTCACCAGCACCAGGTTGACCGGCAGTTCAACGCCAGCGGTCTGGTAGGTGGCCATCTTGGTGCCGAGCATCTTGGCCGCAGCGGCCTTCACGTCGTCGGTGGTCTTGCAGAACTTGACGCCGCCAGCCTTGCCGCGGCCGCCTGCGTGGATCTGTGCCTTGACCATCCACGGGCCCTGGCCCAGGGAGTTGGCAGCGGCAACAGCTTCGTCCGGGGTCGCAGCGACCTTGCCGGCCGGGACCGGGATGCCGTACTCGGCAAGCAGTTGTTTTGACTGGTATTCGTGGAAATTCATGCGTCACCGTGGGAATAGGAACGACCGCACGCAATTCCTCAGGGCCCCGGCGGGGCGCCGGCATGGACCGCGGCGGGCCCACTATTGTGGCCGAGCGAGCGCCGGGGCGCAAAGACGTAAGCATGAAACGCCCGAAGCCATCAGATTTCCATGGCCATTCAGGCAGTTGCGACATGGCCCGAGCCCGCCGCAGCCGCCACCCCCGGGCCGATTGCGCAGCCCAGCCCCGGGCTGGCGCCCTATACTGGCACCGTAGCGTCGGGCGTGCCCGGGGCTGACCAGCCAAGGTGCCGGCACCGGGGAAACGAGCAGATCCGACGATCGGGGGAACGTCGGGCAGGCTCCACCCGGCGCCGTCAGAATCCAGTTCCAGGCAGCCAGAAGGGGAGTTCCGGCGTGTCACCCAGTGCTTCATTGATCGACCGCATCGAATCGATACCGCGGCGCGAGCTGTACTTTTTCGCCCTCTACCGCGTCCTGATCGCCTCGGTCATCGCCGCCCTGCTCTACAGCCCGCTGTCGGCCATGGTCGGCGAGGCCCACCACCCGCGCCTGGCCTACAGCGTGGGCGCGGCCTACCTGCTGCTGTCCCTGCTGTGGCTGGTGATCGGTCGCAACGAACGCTGGCTGCGGCAGATCGTGGTGGGCGGCGTACTGCTGGATATCATCGCGGCCAGCCTGTTGGCACATGCCCTGCCCGGCGCCAGCGCCGGCATCTCGATGTCGCTGCTGTTCAACATCGCCGCCGCCGCCACCCTGCTGCCACTCAGCTGGGGCCTGCTGCTGGCGCTTGCCGCCAGCATGGCCACCGCCGCCGAGTACCTGTGGAAGGTGCTGGAAGGCGGCGACCCTACCCGCACCCTGGCCGAGCTGGCGATGTTCGCCACCAGCTACCTCGCCCTGGCCTTCATCAGCTACCAGGTGGGCAACCGCGCGCGCCGCAACCAGCAGCTGGCCAACCAGCGCGGCGACGAAGTGGCCAACCTGTTCCAGATCAACGAACTGATCATCCGCCGCATGCGCACCGGCGTCATCGTGGTGGACGCCGACAACCGCATCACCCTGGCCAACGAAGCCGCCTCGATCCTGCTGGGCGACAACGATGGCAACGGCGAGAGCGGCCGCCTGGACCTGGCCAGTACATCGCCCGAACTGGCGCGCCGCCTGCAGCGCTGGCGCAATGGCTGGGCGCAGGATGAAATGCCGCTGCAGCTCAACCCGGACCAGCCCGAAGTACAGCCCCGCTTCGCCCGCCTGCTGGCCGGCAGCGACCTGGTGCTGGTGTTCCTGGATGATTCCAGCGTGGTCTCGCGCCGCGCCGAATCGCTCACCCTGTCGGCGATGGGCCGCTTCTCGGCCAGCCTTGCCCACGAGATCCGCAACCCGCTGGCGGCCATCAACTACGCCGTGCAGCTGCTGGAAGAAGGTACCGGCTTCAACGACAGCGACCGCCGCCTGCTGCAGATCATCCACCAGCAATGCCAGCGCACCAACGGCATCGTCGAAAGCGTGCTGGGCCTGGCGCGGCGCGAGCGCGCCAACCCGGAAAACGTCGACCTGGCCGCCTTCGTGCGTCGCTTCGTACTGGAGTACAAGCAAGGGCAGACACTGGAAACGGACAGCATCGAGCCGATCATCAACGACACCTCGGTGCCGGCGCAGGTCGACCCGCGGCACCTGTACCAGGTGCTGACCGTGCTGGTGCACAACGCGCTGAAGTACGGTCGTATCGGCGAACAGCCTGCGCGCGTGCGGCTGCGCGTGGCCCAGCACGAACGCAGCGCGGTGATCGATGTGATGGACCGCGGCCCCGGCATTCCCGAAACGGTCGCCGCACAATTGTTCCGCCCGTTCTTCACCACCTCCGAGCACGGCACCGGGCTGGGGCTGTATATCGCCCGCGAACTGTGCCGCGCCAACCAGGCACGGCTGGATTACATCCCCGTGCCCGCCGGTGGCTCGTGCTTCCGCCTGGTCCTGCCCGGCCCGCACACCCTGCTTCCGGACTGATCCACCGCGTCAAACATTTGTCGCATCCCACCCCCTCCGCTATCTTCTGCTCCCATGAACGAAACCCGCAGCGCCCTCGTCGTCGACGATGAACGCGATATCCGCGAACTGCTGGTGTTGACCCTCGGCCGCATGGGCCTGCGCATCAGCACCGCCGCCAACCTCGCCGAAGCCCGCGAACTGCTGGCCAGCAATCCCTACGACCTGTGCATCACCGACATGCGCCTGCCGGACGGCAACGGCATCGAACTGGTCAGCGAGATCGCCCAGCATTACCCGCACACGCCGGTGGCGATGATCACCGCCTTCGGCAGCATGGATCTGGCCGTGGAAGCACTGAAGGCCGGCGCCTTCGACTTCGTCAGCAAGCCGGTGGACATCAGCGTGCTGCGTGGCCTGGTCAAGCACGCACTGGAACTCAACAACGGCGAACGCGCCGCCCCCGGCCCTGCCGCCGAACAGGCCGCGCGCCTGCTGGGCGACTCACCGGCGATGGATGTGCTGCGCGCCACCATCGGCAAGGTCGCGCGCAGCCAGGCACCGGTCTACATCCTTGGCGAATCCGGGGTGGGCAAGGAACTGGTCGCACGCACCATCCACGCACAGGGCGCGCGCGCCGCCGGTCCGTTCGTGCCGGTCAACTGCGGGGCGATTCCCACCGAGTTGATGGAGAGCGAATTCTTCGGCCACCGCAAGGGCAGCTTCACCGGCGCCCATGCCGACAAGCCCGGCCTGTTCCAGGCCGCGCATGGCGGCACCCTGTTCCTGGATGAAGTAGCCGAGCTGCCGCTGCAGATGCAGGTAAAGCTGCTGCGCGCGATCCAGGAAAAATCGGTGCGCGCCGTCGGTGCGCCCAGCGAGGAGCCGGTAGACGTGCGCATCCTCTCGGCCACCCACAAGGATCTGGCCGAGCTGGTCGAGGACGGGCGCTTCCGCCACGACCTGTACTACCGCATCAACGTCATCGAACTGCGGGTGCCGCCGTTGCGCGAGCGCCGCCAGGACCTGCCCGCACTGGCCGCTTCGATCCTGGCGCGGCTGGCCCGCAGCCACGGCCGCGCCACGCCGCTGCTGGCCCCCTCGGCGCTGGACGCGCTGGCGCAGTATGGCTTCCCGGGCAACGTGCGCGAGCTGGAGAACATCCTTGAGCGCGCGCTGGCACTGGCCGAAGAAGACCGTATCGGTGCTGACGACCTGCGCCTGCCGCAGCACGCGCCGCGCACGCCCGGCAGCGGCGCGATGCCTGAAGCGGTGGTCGACCTGCACCCCGGCAGTGCTGCCCTGCCCTCGTACATCGAGCAGCTCGAGCGCAGCGCCATCCAGCGCGCGCTGGAAGAAAACCGCTGGAACAAGACCCGTACCGCCGCGCAGCTGGGCATCACCTTCCGCGCGCTGCGCTACAAGCTGAAAAAGCTGGGAATGGAATAGGTAGTGCCGGCCGCTGGCCGGCAACCACTTGCACCGCGCCATCCACGCACGGCGTGGATCTACTATCAATCCTTGGTAACGCGGTTGATCTCGGCCAGGCTGGTCACGCCCGCGGCCGCCTTCTTCAGTGCCGACTGGCGCAGATCATTCACGCCGATCGCCTGCGCGGCCTCGGCAATCTGCAACGCATTGCCACCGGCCAGCACGATCGTGGAGATCTCATCGGTCATCGGCATCACCTGGTACAGACCGGTACGGCCCTTGTAGCCCTCGGTGCATTCGTCGCAGCCCACGGCCTCATGCAGCTGGATACCCGCATCCAGCTGCGCCTGGGTGAAGCCCTCGGCCAGCAGCGCATGCGCCGGCAGATCCACCGGCCGCTTGCAGTTCGAACACAGGCGACGCGCCAGGCGCTGGGCAATCACCAGCGTCACCGAGCTGGTGATGTTGTACGGCGCGATGCCCATGTTCATCAGGCGCGCGATGGTCTGCGGCGCATCGTTGGTATGCAGCGTGGACAGCACCATGTGACCGGTCTGCGCCGCCTTGATGGCGATTTCCGCCGTTTCCAGATCGCGGATTTCGCCCACCATGATGATGTCCGGGTCCTGGCGCAGGAATGACCGCAGCGCCGCTGCGAAGGTCATGCCGCGCTTGTTGTTCTGCTGCACCTGGTTGACGCCTGGCAGGCGGATTTCCACCGGGTCTTCGGCGGTGGAAATATTGCGGGTTTCATCGTTGAGGATGCCCAGCGCGGTATACAGCGACACCGTCTTGCCCGAGCCCGTCGGACCGGTCACCAGCACCATGCCGTACGGCTTGTGGATGGCCTCCAGGAACAGCTTCTGCTGCTCCGGCTCGTAGCCCAGCTTGTCGATACCCAGCTTGGCCGCGCTGCCATCGAGGATACGTAGCACCACCTTCTCGCCGAACAGGGTGGGCAGCGTGCTGACGCGGAAGTCGATCTGCCGCGTCTTGGAAAGGTTGAGCTTGATGCGCCCATCCTGCGGCACGCGCTTTTCCGCGATATCCAGCTGCGCCATCACCTTCAGGCGCGCAGCGATGCGCTGGTTGAGCTTGTTCGGTGCGCGCGCGACCATCTTCAGCAGGCCGTCGATGCGCAGGCGCACGCGGTAGTCGTCTTCGTAGGGCTCAAAGTGGATGTCCGATGCACCCTTGCGAATGGCATCGATCAGCACCTTGTTGACGAACTTCACCACCGGGGTGTCGTCACCCTTGGCGTCGATGCCCGAATCAGTGCTGGCGATCTCGTCGTCGCCACCAGCGATGTCCAAATTGCCCGTGCCGTCATCGTCGCTACCCAACGCATCGCCAATGGTGTCGTGGCTGGCATGCCACTGCTCCAGCGTGCGGCGGATCTGGTCCTCGTCGACCAGGATCGGCTCCACCACCAGATTGGTATGGAACTTGATCTCATCCAGCGAATGGGTGGGGTTGCTGGTGCCAACAAACAGCTTGCCGCCGCGCTTGAACAGCGGCAGCACGTTGTGCTTGCGCAGCAGCTCCTCACTGACCAGGCTCATCGCATTCTGGCTGGCATCGAATACCGACACATCGAACAGCGGCATACCGAACTCAAGAGAGTTGGCCGCAGCCAGCTGGGCCGCGCCGACCACCTTGTTCTGGGCAAACCATGTTGGCAACGGCTGGCGGGCGGCGGTGGCCTTGGCCATGGCGTCGCGGGCGCCGGCTTCATCCAGGGCACCGTCTTGGACCAGGCGGCGGGCCAGGCCGGTGATGCCGACGAGGTTGGCGGTGGTCACAGCGTTCATGAAACCCTCTTAATTCAGTCAACACACACTGCAGCAATAAACATGAAGAATGTGCCAGATTCGCCACATCCTACCCTTTTAGCACTGTCCACCCTAGCGTGAAGCGAGTGGAGCGCGCCGGCTCGACGATACCCCTCCATGGCACCAATACTGCTCAAAGCCCGGCTCCTGTCGATAGTAGTTGCAGACAGCCAACTGCAGACGAGCGACGGCCGGTTGCTCCGACGGGAAACCGGTGCAACCGATCGTGCGCTTTTCATAGTTGACCACTCGCCAACAGCCTGTCGCCCCAGGTGCATTACTAGACGCGGGATCAGTCATCACTCCGATATGCCCGAGAACAGCTCCACGCTGCTTCTCGCGGAGCTTTTGTGGCAGCAGTTCCGGCCGGATTTCGAAGCGCTCATCGTCCGTTATGCGATACAGATAGGACATTTCCTGCGCCACTTCACGCTCGTTGATGTGAGGACGCTCCACACCGGCTGAGCGAAGGCCGTTTTCCACGAAGCGGATTCGGTCCGCGCTAAGATCTTCACGGCCCTGCAATGCAGGCAGCCAAGAAATCCCTTCGAAGCGGACAGTATCCAGACCTATCATTTCAGCTACCGTCGGCGCGACGTCAATCAGGGAACCAGCACCACGCACGCGACGGTGCTCCCACACCGGCTTGCCATCGCGGAAACGCTGGATGCCCATCACTACATGGGTCTGCACTTCGGACAGCGCGAAGCTGCCATGCCCGTAAGAGCCCACCTGCTCGCCGGTTTCCGTCGATTGAAGTAGATCGCGGTCCATGGAGAAGTCTTCACCATGATCGGACATCACAATGAGGATGGCATTGTCCAGCCGCTTCAAGCGCCGGAGCTCCCGGATCAAAACATCGAACTGCCCGTCGGCCTCACGCACTGCACTTAGGTACTGCGAGGAAGAATCTTTGTAGCCTGCGATCTTGCTGACCCAACCCAGCGAGTTATCCTCCTTAAGCCCGCCGGGCAGATACGGCCAATGTGGCAAGCACAGGTGGCTGACAAGGAACAACGGTGCCGATGACGGCACGCGCTGAAGATCCGCGATCACCCTTTGGGTATGGTCGACCGATCGATAGCTCCGATAAGCTGCTCGATTCCCCTGAATGGTATTGAGCAGATCGGTTGCCGGCAGCGCCGCCAGCATCAAGTTGGTGGCAAAGAAATCGAAGCTACCGCCCACCACGAAATCGATGGCCCCCATCTTTGGCGCGACGGTAGTGTCGAAGCCGAATGTCCAGTCGAAGTTGGCGAATCGCGACTCATCCATTGCAAGCATGGTGGAATAACCCTGCTGCTTCAGATCCCAGACCAAGCTCTGGTCGCGCGCAAACTCCGAGCGCGGATACAAGTTGAAGCGTGCCCCATGCTTGAGGGGATTCATCCCCGTCAACGTGCTGTTGTAGGAAACGAATGTGCGGGCAAGGGGGGTGCGCACATCCTCCATCACCACAGTATTAGCCAGGGTTTTCTCGATGGCCGGTGCCAGACCACCTGGAAACTCCCCGTAGGACGAGAGATGGTCCGGCCGCAGCGAGTCTACGCCGAGAATGATCACGTCCGGGTGTCCACCTCCATCATGGTCGCGCATGCCGTCGTTTCGACTCCAAGCACCCAGGCCTAGTGCTAGCGCCATGACGGAAACGCCGAGCAACAGCACACGCCGGTGGCGCATCACGGAATAGACCGAAACCAGCACTGCGCTGGCAACCACCGCAATGCAGATACCAATCAAAACGGGCGATAAGCGTTGAACCATCAACAGCTCAACATCTCTCATCGATGCAGACAGTGGAAACAGCCAATGGTTGGCGATCGTCGCCAGCAGTACAGTTGCTGCCATGAATATCAGGCTGCGCCAGAACGAATCACGTCGGGCAGGCAGCACCACTCCACAGGCCCGGCGATAGACCCACATTGCCCCTAATGTCAGCAGAAGATGGGTGACCAACGCGAACAGCGCGAACGCCGAGATCGCCGCCACAAAGCCAGGGCGGTCCATCAGTTCCATTGCAATTTGGCGCTGCATCAAATCCGCGCGCGGATGCATTCCCTCGGTGCCGAAACGAAGGACAATCTGATGGAGCTGCACGCCTAGCAGCACCAGCCCGGCCACAGCTGCAGCCAGATATTGGCGGAAAGCCACCGTCTTCATTGCCTGTCCTCAACAAAAAAGGGCCCCGCAATGCAGGGCCCTTCTTCAACTGGTCCACCGGACAGTCAATACCCGGCAATCAGCCCAATAGCCCGATTACGGAGCAGCCTTGCGGCACTCGGCCGGCAGGTACTTGTTGTCGGCAGTAGAGGTGCACGCCCAGGTGATTCCGGCGCTTTCGCTCTTCGGAGTGAACTTCAGCTCAACGTCCTTGGCAGCCTTGGTGCCGGTTACGGTGATCACGCCGCTGGCACATTCCAGCTTCGAAGTGTTCTTGGTGGCCGTGCTGAAAGTCGCAACACCATTGCAAGCAGTTGCGTCGATCACGCCGCCAGCGTTGGCGATGTTTTCACCGACGGTAGCCTTGGCGCCCGAAGCCAGCACAGCACCTTCCGAAACACGCGAGCGGACAGTGTAGTCCTGGTATGCCGGCAGTGCGATGGCGGCCAAGATGGCAATGATCGCGACAACGATCATCAGTTCGATAAGGGTGAAGCCCTTCTGATTCTTCATGATTACATCCCCAAGATAGTGGTGGTTAAGTCAGTGCGCAGGATCGATCCGGCCATTGGCCGGCTGAGCGGGTCCTGCACCTGCGGGTGGATCAACGCAGGTTGCGTGCCAACCCCGGCACGCCTCCCCCTGGATTTCCCCGGGGCCAATGATGGCAGCAAATTCCTGGATGGGAAGCCCCCTTAACAGGATTTGCGACGAACCCGGCAATGTGACGCAGCGCGTCACCTTTGGCCGACACCCGACACGAATTCACAGTTCTGACTGCTCCACATCTGCCAAGACGGCCATGAACCCGCTACCATCGGCAGATGCCCGTCTGGGGATGGCGGGCCGGGGAGCCAACATGTCTGTCAGTCGCAGTGCGATCAAGAAAGAGCCCGTGGCCCGTGCCACGATGGAGTTGCAGCCGTTTGTCTGGGAGGGGGTCGACAAGCGCGGAGTCAAGATGAAGGGCGAGCAGTTGGCGAAGAATGCCAATCTGCTGCGGGCCGAACTACGCCGGCAGGGCATCAACCCTGGCCAGGTCAAGGTCAAGCCCAAACCTTTGTTCGGTGCAGCCGGCAAGGCTGTCGGAGCGAAGGATATCGCCTTCTTCAGCCGGCAGATGGCTACCATGATGAAGTCCGGCGTGCCGATCGTATCGGCCTTGGAAATCATCGGTAGCGGGCACAAGAACCCGCGCATGAAGAAGATGGTCGACGGCATTCGCACCGATATCGAGGGCGGCTCCTCGTTGTACGAGGCTGTCAGCAAACATCCGGTGCAATTCGACGAACTATACCGCAACCTGGTTCGCGCGGGCGAAGGCGCCGGCGTGCTTGAAACAGTGCTCGACACGGTCGCCACCTACAAAGAGAACATAGAAGGCCTGAAAGGCAAGATCAAGAAGGCACTGTTTTATCCCATCATGGTCGTCGTCGTGGCCTTGCTGGTCAGCGCCATCATGCTGATCTTCGTGGTTCCGCAGTTCGAGGAAGTGTTCCATGGCTTTGGTGCGGAACTTCCTGCCTTCACCCAGATGATCGTCAACCTCTCCCGGTTCATGGTTTCATGGTGGTGGTTGATAGCGATCATCCTCGGCGGCGCGGCCGTGGCGCTCGTCATGAGCTACAAGCGCTCTCTGAAAATGCAACACACGCTGGATCGCCTGATTCTCAAAGTACCGGTCATCGGCCAGATCATGAACAACAGCGCCATCGCCCGCTTCTCGCGGACGACGGCGGTAACATTCAAGGCCGGTGTGCCATTGGTTGAGGCCTTGGGCATTGTTGCTGGCGCGACCGGCAACAAGGTGTATGAAGAAGCCGTGCTCCGCATGCGGGACGACGTGTCCGTTGGCTACCCGGTGAATGTGGCCATGAAGCAGCAGAACCTGTTCCCGCACATGGTCATCCAGATGACCGGCATCGGCGAAGAGGCCGGCGCGCTGGACACCATGCTGTTCAAGGTAGCCGAGTATTATGAGCAGGAAGTCAACAATGCCGTGGATGCCCTCAGCAGCCTGCTCGAACCGATGATCATGGTCTTCATCGGCGTCGTCGTAGGCGGTATGGTCATCGGCATGTACCTGCCCATCTTCAAACTGGGCGCCGTCGTCGGATAAAAGAACATATGGCATTTCTCGACCAGCATCCCGGCCTCGGCTATCCCGCCGCGGCCGCCTTTGGCCTGCTGCTGGGCAGTTTCCTGAACGTCGTCATCCTGCGCCTGCCCAAGCGGCTGGAGTGGCAGTGGAAGCGTGACGCCCGCGACGTGCTGGAGGAGCCGGACTTCTACGAGCCGCCCCCACCGGGCATCGTGGTGGAGCCGTCGCACTGCCCGCACTGCAAGCACAAGCTGTCCTGGTACGAGAACATCCCGCTGTTCAGCTGGATCATCCAGGGCGGCAAGTGCCGTCACTGCAAGGCGCCCATCTCCATCCAGTACCCGCTGGTGGAAGCGCTGACCTCGGTGATGGTGCTGGCCTGCGTCTGGCAGTTCGGCTTCGGCTGGCAGGGCTTCGGCGCAATCGTGCTGACCTGCTTCCTGATCGCCCTGTCCGGCATCGACCTGCGCACCCAGCTGCTACCGGATCAATTGACCCTGCCCCTGATGTGGCTGGGGTTGATAGGCAGCATCGACAACCTCTACATGCCGGCCAAGCCCGCCCTGCTGGGCGCCCTGCTGGGCTACCTGTCGCTGTGGTCGGTGTGGTGGCTGTTCAAGCAGCTGACTGGCAAGGAAGGCATGGGCCACGGCGACTTCAAGCTGCTGGCCGCGCTGGGTGCCTGGTGCGGCATGAAGGGCATCCTGCCGATCATCCTGATGTCCTCGGTACTGGGCGCCATCATCGGCTCGATCTGGCTGTACAGCCGGGGCCGCGACAAGGCCACGCCGATTCCGTTCGGGCCCTACCTGGCACTGGCCGGCTGGCTGTTCTTCATGTGGGGCGAGCCCCTGCTGAACCAGTATCTGGTGATGAGCGGGCTGCGCTGAGGGGAATCCCCATGAGCGGGTATGTAATCGGCCTGACCGGCGGCATCGCCTCCGGCAAGAGTGAGGTGACCCGGCGCTTCGAGGCGCTGGGGATTGTCGTGGCCGACGCCGACCTGGCCGCGCGCGCGGTGGTGGCGGTGGGCAGCCCTGCCCTTTCCCTGATTGCCGAGCGCTTCGGCGCAGGCATGCTGCTGGCCGATGGCAGCCTGGACCGTGCCCGCCTGCGTGCCCACATCTTTGCCGACCCCGCCGAGCGGGTGGCGCTGGAAGCGATCACCCACCCGGCGATCCGCCGGCTGATGCAGCAGCAGTGCGAGCAGGCCGCCAGCCCCTATGCGCTGGCGGCGATCCCGCTGTTGACCGAAGTCGGCGGCCGCCAAGCGTACCCATGGCTGGACCGGGTGCTGGTGGTGGATACGCCCGAGACGGTGCAGCACGCCCGGCTGATGCAACGTGATGGCATCGACGCCGCGCTGGCCGACCAGATGATCGCCGCCCAGGCCAGCCGCGCGCAGCGCTTGGCGCTGGCTGATGACGTGGTGGTCAATGATGGCCATCCGGATGACCTGCAGGTGCAGGTGGAGCGCTTGCACGCGCGGTATCTAGGGTTGGCCGCGGGGTAAGCGGGCTGTTCCGCCGGGCATGGCCCGGCGCTACCGGATACCTGTGATCTGCCGCGCGATCCACGCATGGCGTGGACCTACTCCAGTTGTTGGCGCGCGTAGCGGGCCAGTTCGCGGGCGGCCAGCATCAGGCCTTCCACTACGTCTGGCGGCAGCTGCTGGCCGGCACTGCCCTGCGCCCGTGCGGCTTCGGCAGCATGCAGCATCTGCATGAGTGCGTTGATGCCGGCCAGCGTGCGGCTGAGGCTGGCCAGCGTGACTGCCTGCGCCGGGGTCATGCCGGCGCCCAGCCGGGGCTGGCCATCGGCGTTGTCGCGGCCATCCATGCGGGCCATCAACGCCGGTAGCAGGTCGCTGGGTTCGGCCAGCACATCCTCGATGCGTGCGGCGATGTCGGCCGGTAGTTCATCGACGGATTCGCCGACCAGGCGGCGCAGGTTCGGGTAGGGAGTGGGTGTAGACATGGCGATGCTCCTCGCAGACGGCAGGGCCACCCGCAGATGCGAGGTGGCAGGCGGTGCGGGTTGGCGTACCGGAGACCCAACAACTCGAAAGCAAGGAAAAAGACTCCGGCGGACTCTGGCGAGTCCCCACGCACCGCCCGCCGAAGCAAGAGCATGCGGTGCATTTTCCATGATGGCCAAAGCGCATCTGGAGCTTTCAAGTTGTCGGGTTTATTCAGGACGCCAATCCCGGCCAGGGCGTTGACCCCGGCCGTGCCATCTCGCCAGCTGCCTGCAATGCGGTCATGAGGCGAAAACGCCATGCGTGGCGCGGCTCTGCGAAACCGTGCAGTGCGGCACGCACAGCGCGCGGTATACATCACAGGGGTGTCGTAACGGGCCGGGCGTACCGCACCCGTGCAGAATCAGCCTTGGCGCCGCATGCGACATTTCGCGCTGAGTGGGAGATCTTGGCGACAGATGGATTCGTGCCGACCAAGGTCGGCACCTACCAAAGCAGCATCGACGACGGATGGATTCGTGCCGACCAAGGTCGGCACCTACCAAAGCAACATCGGCGACGGATGGATTCGTACCGACCAAGGTCGGCACCTACCAAAGCAGCATCGGCGACGGATGGATTCGTGCCGACCAAGGTCGGCACCTACCAAAGCAACATCGGCGACGGATGGATTCGTGCCGACCAAGGTCGGCACCTACCCGAGCAGGAGCGTTACAGCGGCTTCGGCGAGAAGGTCAGCGTGGCGATGACACCGCGCGCGCCGCCCGGGCGAACGCTTACCTGCCAGCCGTACAGATCGCACAGGCGGCTGACGATGGACAGGCCGATACCACCGCCCTGCGAGTGACCGGCATGGGTACCGCGATAGCCCCGCTGGAACAGCTTGGCCGCATCTTCCTCGCTCAGGCCCGGCCCGCTGTCGGTCACCGACACGGCGTTGGCGCCCACGTGCACGCGCACCTCGCCATCCTGCGAATACTTCACCGCGTTGCCGATCAGGTTGCCCAGTGCCACCGACAACGCTGCTTCCGGCGCATCGATGACCAGATCGCGTTCGCCATCCAGATGCAGCTCCAGCGGCTTGCCACCCAACTGGGCGCGATGCGCGTCCAGCAGTTGTTCGGCCACGCGGGCGACATTGCTGGTGCCCTGCCCGCGCTCGTTGCGCGACAGCAGCAGCAAGGCACCGATCAGATCGCTGCATTGCTGTTCGGCGCGCTGGATGCGCTGCAGGCGCTGCAGCACCTTTTCATCCAGGCCCGGCCGGGTCAGCAGCAGTTCGGTGGCGCCACGGATCACCGCCAACGGGGTGCGCAGCTCGTGGCTGACGTCCGCATTGAACTCGCGGTCGCGCTGCACCACTTCGGTCAGCCGCATCGAATAATCGTCCAGCGCCTGCGCCAACTGCCCCACTTCATCGTCGGGGAAGCGCGGTGCCAGCGGTTCGGGATCGCTGGTGCCGCCACGGTAGGCGCGCAGGCGCGCAGCCAGGTCCGATACCGGCTTCATCACTTTCGACGCCGACCACCAGCCAAGCACCAGCGACAACAGGCTGAACACCAGTACCGACAGGAACAGCGCGCGGTTGAGCTGCTGCCCGCCGCGCACGCTGTCGGTCATGTCGTAGGCTAGGAACGCCCAGGCATCGGGGGTCTTGCGCACGGCCAGCTTGTAGGAATAGCGCTCGCCGCGCTCATCCACCCCGCCCATGTTGTACAGGCCGTCCTTGAACTCGTACCAGTCCGGCTCTTCCTCGCGCAGGGCCTCGAACTTGTCCGGCTTGATCAGGCGTGCGCGCATCTGCTGCACGGGCAGGTCGGGATTGCGGTCCGGGCTTTCGTAGTAACGCCGCACGTACTCGCTGATGTTGCGGTTCATCACGTCTTCCACCAGCTGGTTTTCCACGCGCAGGCGGGCCCAGTTGGTGGCGAAGGCGAACAGTGTCGTCAGGCAGAAGCCCAACAACACGAACGAGACGATGATGCGGCTGCGCAGGCGCCGCCGATAAGGCGTGCGCCGACGCTCCCCCTTGCCTGCCACCGAATCAGGCTTCCGGCGTGGCGATGCGGTATCCGATGCCATGGCGGGTCTGGATCATCGGTACTTCAAAGGGCTTGTCCACCACGGCGCGCAGGCCATGGATATGCACGCGCAAGGAGTCGGAATCAGGCAACTCTTCGCCCCACACGCGGGTTTCCAGCTCCTGCCGGGTGACCACGGCCGGGGCCGCTTCCATCAGCGCCTGCAGGATCTTCAGTGCGGTCGGGTTGAGCTGCAGCAGCTTGCCCTGGCGGCGCACTTCCAGCGTATCCAGGTTGTATTCCAGATCGCCGGTTTCCAGCACGCGGGTCTGTACGCCCTTGCCGCGACGCGACAGGGCGTTCAGACGCACTTCCACTTCCTGCAGCGCGAACGGCTTGATCAGGTAGTCGTCGGCACCGGAGTCGAAACCGGCCAGCTTGTTGTCCAGCGAGTCGCGCGCGGTCAGCATCAGCACCGGGGTCTGCTTGCGGGCTTCATTGCGAAGCTTGCGGCAGACCTCGATACCGTCCATGCCGGGCAGGTTGAGGTCCAGGACAATCGCGTCGAACTCATGCACGACAGCCAGGTGCAACCCGGTCACCCCGTCGGCGGCGAAGTCCACAGTGTGGCCCCGGTCCTCCAGGTAGTCGCCCAGGTTGGCCGCAATGTCGCTGTTGTCTTCGATTACCAGGATTCTCACTGTCACCTCTAATTGACGAATTTACCGACGCGCTGGGCCTGGCCCATATCGCGCTGTGCCTTGTCCTTCTGCCGAGCACGCTCGGCGACGGTCATGCATTGCGTGGACGCCATGTTGGAACCAATGGCCTTCTCACGTCGGCATATTAGACGACTATCTTCACGCGCCTGTGTCAAAACGGTGTTCACGACCTGCTGATCGTTGAAGACCTCAGTTCGCACCGATTCAGGCATGGCGTCCTTGGTCGGGTACTGCTCGGCGGCGCTGCGGATGCGTACCAGCGTCTCGCGCACCTTGCCGCGGTCTTCCATGCGCAGCTCGGAGTAGGTCTCACCGTCGTTGAGTTCGATCTCGATGCGCTCGACCTGCTGCAGCAGCGGCTTGCCCGGCAGGAACACCTCTTCGGCGCTCTTGGCAGTTGCCGTCGCGCAGGCCAGGCTCAATGCGGAAACCAGAACCGCCAACATCACTGGATGCTTCATGACAAACGAATCCCTGTCTGAGGTGAACGCCGACTGTATGCGCAGAAACGCGCTGCCAGCAAGTGCTGGCTGGCAGGGGCGACCGCGTTAGAACTTGGAACCGGGGTTCACGTTGCTGTAGGTGCGCTGGTCGTTGAGCAGGGCCTTGCCCTTCTCTTCGATACGACGGCGTTGTGCCACGGTCAGGCACCGGCTTTTAGGCATGTTGCTGCCAGTGGTGCGCTGGTGCGTGCAGACCTGGCGGCTGTCCTCGTGGGCCCGGGTCAGCAATGTGTTGATCCGCTCCTGGTCGTTGAAGACGTCGTTCTGCACCTGCGGTGGCAGTTCCTGCACGGTCTGATGGTCGCCCATGCGCTGGGTGATCCGGGCCAGCGCCTGCTGCACCTGGCTGCGGTCATCGTCGGAAATTTCGCTGTAGTCGCCTTGCTGAAGGGCCTTTTCGACCTGGCGGATCTGCTCGGCCACCGGGGCCTGGCGGTCCATCTGCACAGCGGTCTTTTCCGGCTTGGCCAGTGCAAGCCCAGGCAGGCACAGCAACAGCACGAGCATCGTGGTGCGGTACATCGCCAACCTCCCGATCCTTCGGAACGAAGGCCCAACTCTACGAGTGTCCCGGCGCGCCCACAAGGGACCGGCGGCAGGGGGGGCGAAGGCATAAAAAAGACCCAGGCGGTGCACCCGCCTGGGTCTGAAGTTGTATCCCGATACCGATCCTGCTGAGAGGCAGAGCTGCGGTTCGTTGAAGGCTACGCCCGGGGCGATTAAAGCGGCGTTAAACCCGCCAACCCTGCCTGAATTAAATTTCAAACCATTGAAATATCAGGACTTTTTGATCTTCTCGACATGCTCGATGATGCGCGCGGCCACATCGACCCCGCAGGCCGCTTCGATCCCCTCCAGGCCGGGGGTGGAATTGACCTCCAGCACCAGCGGCCCGCGTTCGGAGCGGATCAGGTCCACCCCGCACACCGAAAGCCCCAGCGCTTTGGCTGAACGCACGGCCATCTGCTGCTCGGCGCGGCTGGCCTTGGCTGCCACCGCGCTGCCACCGGCATGCAGGTTGGAGCGGAAATCGCCCTCCGGGGCCTGCCGCTGCATCGAGGCCACCACCTGGTCGCCGACCACGAAACAGCGCAGGTCGGCGCCCTTGGCCTCGCCGATGAACTCCTGCATCAGGAAGTTGGCGTACAGCCCGCGCAGCGCCTCGACGATGCCCCGCGATGCGCTGGCCTTCTCGGTGAGGATCACCCCTCGCCCCTGCGTGCCTTCATTGAGCTTCACCACATGCGGCGGCGGGCCAAGCATGGACAGCAGATCGACGGTGTCATCGGGGTTGTCGCCGAACACGGTGACCGGCATGTCGATGCCCTTGGCCGCCAGCAGCTGGTGCGCCCGCAGCTTGTCGCGCGAGCGCAGGATCGCATCGGACGGATTGGGCGTACGCGCGCCCATCAGTTCGAACTGGCGCAGCACGGCGGTGCCGTAGCGGGTGACCGAGGCGCCGATGCGCGGAATGACCATGTCCACACCGGTCATCGGCCGACCTTTGTAATGCATGGAAAAGCCGTCGGCGGCGATGCGCATGTAGCAGCGCAGGGGGTCGAGGATACGAACGGTATGACCACGCGCACGCGCGGCCTCGACCAGCCGACGGGTGGAGTACAGCCGGGTATTACGGGACAGGATGGCGAGCTTCATCGCAGTGGGATCGGTCGGCAGGCGCGCAGCATAGCGTGGCAGCGTTGCGACCGGATGATGCTGCTTTACAGCGCTGCCGCACGCCCGGCTCCGCCGTCATTCCGCCGCTGGATAGCCGCGCGCGGCCTCACCCAGGGCGGCGATACACGCCATCTGGATGGTCGACCCACTGAAGGCATCCGTGTAGATCTGCGCGATCAGCTGCGCGGCTTCCGGACCGCCGGCCCTGCCAAGGGCACGGACAGCTTCAACCTGTTTGGCCGAACCGATGCCGGCGGAAAGGAAGATGCGGTGGAGCTGGGTGATGACGTCCGTCCTGCGATCCATGCGTAGGTGCTCCCTGAGATTGAGAACAACACGCTAGCGAAGGGTGGGACAGGCGGACATGCGGATTGTTTGAATCTGCACTGTTCGCGCAAATAAAAACCCCGGAAATGGCATTGCCACTTCCGGGGTCTGGATTCTGGAGCGGGCGAAGGGAATCGAACCCTCGTCAGTAGCTTGGGAAGCTACAGCTCTACCATTGAGCTACGCCCGCGTTGCAGGGTGAAAGTCTATGCGGAGCGGCCGGTGTTGTGCAATGCCGGCCGGGTATCAACGGCGCGCCGGGTACGGCCCGGCGTCAGCGAGGGGTGTCCCGGGCACCTTGCGGTGCCCGGGACGGTATCGCTTAGAACGTGCCGCTGAAGCTGGCGAACAGCGTCGCGTCCTGTGCACGCTTCTGCAGCGTGGTGGCGCTCAGGCCGATGTTGCTCTGCAGACCGAACAGTTCCATGCGCGCACCCATGATGGCGGTGGCGTAGTTCTTGTCGAAGGTCATGCCCGGCACACGGTACGTGCCGACGTCCGGCAGGCTCTGCACCCAGGCGCTGGCCTGCTTGCCATCTTCGAACTCATGGTCGTAGGTGACCTGCACGTACGGCTTGACGCTGCCGCCGTCGAAGCGGGCCTGCCAGCCCAGGCGACCGACGGTGGAATCGGCCTTCTGGTTGGCGTAACCCAGCGCGGTTGCCATGGTGCCGGCGTCGGCGCTTTCGGTGTAGCCGTCGATCTTGACCTGCTGCCAGATCACCGAAGCGATCGGACCGTGGCGGAAGCTGCCTTCGGTGCCGAATTCGTAACCGGCATTCAGGGCGGCGGTCAGGTTGCTGCCGTCCGGCGAGCCACTGTGCTCGCGGGTGGCCGGGCCCAGCTGGACCTTGCGGTTCACATCGTAGGACAGCCAGGTGTAGCTGACCTGGCCGTTGACCCAGATGCGATCGCCGTACCAACCGGCGAACAGACCGGCGGTGGTGTCCTTCTGGGTGAAGTCGCCACGGCTGTTGCCGAAGTCGGCATTCATGCGGCCGAAGCCGGCAAAGCCGCCGACGACCATGCCGTCGCGGGCCCAGTCGATGCCGAACAGACCGGCCGGGGCCAGGCCGTCGTACATGTCGGCGTGGTCATAGCGCTGCATGTCGCCGCGCACGCCACCCCACCACGACAGGCCATCGGCCGGACGACCGCTCTGGTGCAGGCTGACCTGATCGGCACGCGAGCGGCCGATGGTCTGTGCCGAATGGCTCAGCACCTGCTGCAGGCGCGGACCTTCCAGGATCGACACCGCGTACTGGCCCAGCAGGGCGTGGCCAGCGGTGGTCGGGTGAACGCCGTCGGCGAACAGGTAGGCCGTCGCCGCATCCGGGCTGACATAGCTGGTCGGATTGCAGGTCAGGATGCTGGTGGTAGTGTCGGCGGGATTGATCCGGCAGCCGGTGTCGGTGACGTTGCGGAAGCCGTACATGCCCGGGTTGGCGGCCACTTCACGCAGCACGGTGAAGGTATCGAGCGGGATGAACTCGATGCCGGCCTGCTTCAGGCCGCCATACAGGGCCTTGTTGTAACCGGCCGCCAGTGCGGTGGCCTGCGCGGCACCGGCCGGACCCAGCGAACGGAACTGCGGGGACAGGCCCACGTCCGGCAGGTTGGGGACGAGCACGTACTCGGCACCAGCCTGCTTGAGGGCGCCCACCAGAGCAACCTGGTCGGTGACGGCCGCGCCGATGATGGCCTGCGCCTGGGCCGGTGCACGCGCGGCGGCGAACAGATCGTTGGCACCACCCCAGACCGTATACAGGGCGTTGGCGTCAGCCTTGCCACCGTTGGCGGCGAGGTAGCGCGCCGCCTGGTTCTTCAGCGACGGGATGACACCCAGCGCGCCCGGCACATCGACGCCGACCCGCGCGCCGCCGACGGCGTAGTTGTCGCCGGTCTGGCCATTGCCATTGGCTGCGCCGTTGACGCCGTAATAGTTGGCGACCTGCTGGGCCCAGACCCAACCCGGGTTGGTGGTGAACTGACCAGTGACCGGACGCACCTCGGCCGGCAGCAGCGGACGGAAGTACCCCGCGTCGGTCAGGCTGTCGCCAAAGAACACGGCACTGTTGTAGGGGGATTCGCCTGCCATGGCCGGCAGCGCGGCGAGCGCGATCGCGGCCGCCATGAGGGAGCGGATCGGGCGTTTGCTGAGCAGCATGAAAAAAACTCCTGTGGGGATATCGTTGAGGACCCGGCACACGTACGCCGGCGCACGGTGAATGGTTTCACCACGCTGCCGATTGCTCACGCTGCGCCGCCGCATGGATTGTCGCCGGTTGCGGGGCCAGCGGGCTGTGCTGGAGATGGCGAGCCAGTGCATTTGCAACGGTTCCGATACGAACCGGCTATCAGCGACAATGCTGTGATGAACATCCAGCTCAACGGCGAACCCCGCACCCTGCCCGCCTCGGCGACCCTCCATGACCTGCTGGCAGCCGAGCAGTTGCTGCAGCGCCGGGTGGCGGTGGAGGTGAACGGTGAGATCGTCAGCCGCAGCCGCCACGGCGAGCACGTGCTGGCCGAAGGCGATGTGGTGGAGATCGTGCACGCGCTTGGCGGTGGTTGAAGCAAAGCCCGCGCCCTGCGCTCACCGCCGCTACCCGCGCTCACGTCCTCGACGGGGTCGACACGACGACCCCATCTTCAGGCGGATAAGCGATAATCCCGCCATGAACGTTCAAGTCTCCCCCGATTCGCTGGTGATTGCCGGCAAGACCTACGGCTCGCGGCTGCTTACCGGCACCGGCAAGTTCAAGGATCTGGAAGAAACCCGCCTGGCCACCGAGGCTGCAGGCGCCCGGATCGTCACCGTGGCCATCCGCCGTACCAACATCGGGCAGAACCCGGGCGAGCCGAACCTGCTGGACGTGCTGCCGCCGGATCGCTACACCATCCTGCCCAACACTGCCGGCTGCTACACCGCCGAGGACGCGGTGCGCACCTGCCGCCTGGCCCGTGAGCTGCTGGATGGCCACAACCTGACCAAGCTGGAAGTGCTGGGCGACCAGAAGTCGCTGTACCCGGACGTGGTGCAGACCCTCAAGGCCGCCGAACAGCTGGTCAAGGACGGTTTCGAGGTGATGGTCTATACCTCCGACGACCCGATCCTGGCCAAGCGCCTGGAAGAGATCGGCTGCGCTGCGGTGATGCCGCTGGCTGCACCGATCGGTTCGGGCCTGGGCATCCAGAACAAGTACAACCTGCTGCAGATCATCGAAGACGCCAAGGTGCCGATCATCGTCGATGCCGGCGTCGGCACCGCTTCGGATGCAGCGATCGCGATGGAGCTGGGCTGTGATGGCGTGCTGATGAACACCGCCATTGCCGGTGCGCGCCACCCGGTGCTGATGGCCAGCGCCATGCGCAAGGCGGTCGAGGCCGGGCGCGAGGCGTTCCTGGCCGGGCGCATTCCGCGCAAGCGCTACGCCAGTGCTTCGTCCCCGATCGATGGGTTGATCGGCTGATGACCAATCCATTCGACAGCGCCGGGTCCAAGGCCCCGCCCAAGCCGTTCACCGTCAACGAAGGCCGCCGTGAGGTACGCAGCTTCGTGCTGCGCCAGGGCCGCTTCACCCCCGCCCAGCAGCGCGCGTTCGACGAGCGCTGGCCGCGTTTCGGCCTGGACTACAGCGGCCAGCCGCGTGACCTGGATGCCACCTTCGGTCGCCCCGCGCACAAGGTGCTGGAGATCGGCTTCGGCAACGGGGCCGCGCTGCGCTTTGCCGCCCAGCACGACCCGTCGCGCGACTACATCGGCATCGAGGTGCACGCCCCCGGCGTGGGCCGCCTGCTGAATGCACTGGCCGAGGACGAAGCCGACCACGTGCGCCTGTACCACCACGATGCGGTGGAAGTGCTGCAGAACGAGATCGCCGATGGCGCGCTCGATGAAGTGCGCATCTACTTCCCCGACCCGTGGCACAAGAAGCGCCACAACAAGCGGCGCCTGCTGCAGCCGGCGTTCGCCGAACTGATCGTGCGCAAGCTGCGCCCGGGTGGCCGCCTGCACTGCGCCACCGACTGGGCAGACTACGCCGAGCAGATGTGGGACGTGCTCGATGCCACTGCAGGGCTGGTCAACCGCGCCGGCCCGCGTGGCAGCGTGCCACGCCCGGACTGGCGACCGCAGACACACTTTGAGACCCGCGGCCAGAAGCTTGGCCATGGCGTCTGGGACCTGTTGTACGACCGCACCTGATGACCGCCTGAGGAAACTGCGCCCCACATGGATACCGCGCTGACGCTGACCACTGACATGAAGCTCGTGCTCGGGCTGGTCGGCTTCACCATGGCGATGTTCCTGTTCGAGCGCATCCGCGCCGATGTGGTGGCGCTGGTAGTGCTGGTGGTGCTGGGCGTTACCGGACTGATCGCGCCGGAGGAGATCTTCGGCGGTTTTTCCGGTAACGCGGTGATGAGCATCATCGCCACCACCATCCTCGGCGCCGGCCTGGACCGCACCGGTGCGTTGAACCGGCTGGCCGCCTGGCTGCTGCGGCGCGGCCACGGCGTGGAGCAGCGGCTGCTGATGATGACCACGGCCATCGCCGGCCTGAATTCGTCCTTCATGCAGAACCCCTCGGTGATGGCGCTGTACCTGCCGGTGGCCTCGCGACTGGCCGCACGCACCGGGCTGACCATGCAGCGCCTGCTGCTGCCGATCTCGGCGGCGATCGTGATGGGTGGCGCGCTGACCATGGTCGGCAACTCGCCGCTGATCCTGCTGAACGATCTGCTGGCCTCGGCCAACAACAACCTGCCCTCGGGCCTGGCCACCATCGAACCGCTGCGCATGTTCGCGCCGCTGCCGATCGGCGTGGCCCTGCTGGTCGCCTCGCTGCTGTACTTCCGCTACTACGGCGACCGCAAGCTGGTGGAGGAAGAGAACCTGGTGAACGACGGGGCCACCCCTGCGCGCACCGAAAGCTACTTCGCCAAGACCTATGGCATCGAAGGCGATGTGTTCGAACTGGTGGTTACCGCCGAGAGTCCGCTGGTCGGCATGACCCTGGGCGAGGCCGAGAACCTGCACGATGCCCCGCTGCTGCTGGCATTGAAGACCGGCAACGACACCCGCCTGGCGCCACCGGCGGAAATGCGCATCTGGGTGGGCAGCGTGCTGGGCGCGATGGGCCCGCGCGAGCAGGTCAACGATTTCGCGCAGAACCAGTTCCTGCGCATGTCCTCGCGGCTGAAGCACCTGGGTGACCTGTTCAACCCCAGCCGCGCCGGCATTTCCGAAGCGGTGGTGCCGCCGACCTCCGGGGTGATCGGCAAGACCGCCGGTGACCTGCGCCTGCGCAAGGAGCGCGGCATGAGCCTGCTGGCGATCAACCGCGACAAGCAGGTGATCCGCGAGGACGTGCGCGATGTGCAGCTGCGCGCCGGTGACATGCTGGTCTTCCACAGCATCTGGACCGATCTGGCACAGGCCGCCAAGAGCCGCGACTTCGTGGTGGTGACCGACTACCCGACCGGCGAACAGCGACCGCACAAGTTCAAGATCGCGATGGCGATCTTCGCCCTGACCATCCTGATCGCGCTGACCAGCAAGCTGCCGGTGGCGCTGACCCTGATGACCGGCGTGGCCGGCATGCTGCTGACCGGCGTGCTGCGCATGGACGAGGCCTACGCCTCGATCAACTGGAAAACGGTGTTCATGATGGCCGGGCTGATCCCGCTCGGCTGGGCGATGGACTCCAGCGGTGCGGCGGCCTGGGTTGCCGGACACACCATCGACAAGCTTCCCACCGGCATCCCGATCTGGGTGCTGGAACTGGCGCTGGCGCTGCTGACCACGGTGTTCTCGCTGGTGATCAGCCACGTGGGGGCAACCATCGTGATGGTGCCGATCGCGGTGAACCTGGCGCTGGCGGCAGGCGGCAACCCGACGGCATTCGCGCTGATCGTGGCACTGTCGGCGTCCAACAATCTGATGACG
Source organism: Stenotrophomonas sp. STEN046 (assembly GCF_056759755.1). Lineage (NCBI taxonomy): Bacteria > Pseudomonadati > Pseudomonadota > Gammaproteobacteria > Lysobacterales > Lysobacteraceae > Stenotrophomonas > Stenotrophomonas sp. STEN046. The sequence goes on along the minus strand of NZ_JBRRDR010000038.1, from coordinate 2,619 downwards.
GCGTCCAACCCGGTGATTTCGATGATCACCGGCCCGGCCAACTACACCCCGCGCGAAATGTGGCGGGTCGGCGGACCCCTGTCGCTGATCTACACCTGCGTGGTGGTGGTGATGATCAACCTGATGTTCTGAGGGGTTTTCTTTGCAGGGCTGCGCCCTGCACCTGCAGAGGCCGAAGCCGAAGCCGAAGCAGAAGCAACATCAAAAGCGGGCTTCCTGAGGGATGCCGGGGTGGGTCCGGTTGCGGGGGACGCCGTGAATACGTCCCTGTAGGCTCGGTCGCGCCATCCATGGCGCTCACGCCCCCGCAACCGGACCCACCCCGCCTTCGACAGATTTCTGCGAGCTATCGGAACGGCACATCCATGCCACGCGTGGATGGATGCCTGGGTACCTTTTGATCTGGTAGGTGCGGACCGTTGGTCCGCACACCGATGCATCAGGCCAGGTAGACCTGCCCGTCGCGCACGTCCACCGGCACCGCGCGCAGGCGGTCGCCCTTGCAGGGGCCGGCGATGCAGTCGCCGCTGTCCAGCGCGAACGAGGCACCGTGCGCGGCGCAGACCAGATGCCCTTCCCGGCTTTTCAGGAACTGCCCCGGGGCCCAGTCCAGGCGACGGCCGGCGTGCGGACAGATGTTCAGGAATGCGCGCACCTGCGCGCCGTCGCGATACAGCACCAACGACTCGGCATCGCCATCGACCTGCGCCTCCACCTCGGCAAATGCGCCATCGGCAATGGCATCAACGGCGATCAGGGCAACAGCGGCAGTCATGGCGAAGGCTCGGACGGAATCGCGCATTGTCGCACGCCTGGTCAGGTGGCTAGCTGCGAGATGAACACAAGTCATTGATCCGTAATAAGCCAAGGCTATATTTAACGAGTTTTTCACTCAATGACAGTGGCGCCTGCCGATACTCTGGGTTCGCTGATTTCCAGCCTATCGAGCCGCCATGTTCAATCGCGATTTCGCCTTCAACCAGTTCCGCACCCTGTTTGCACCGCGCAAGCCACGCCACCCGCTGGTGCGCGTTGCCGTGGGCCTGCTCGGCCTGGCGATCCTGGCCGCGATGATCTTCATTGGCGTGTTCGTGGGTGCGGCCATGATCCTGGTCGGCCTGGCGTGGAAGCTGCTGGCTTCGCGCAAGCCGGGCCAGAGCCGTCCTGCAGACCCGAACGTGGTCGAGGGCGAGTACCACGTGGTGCGCAAGCCGGTGCTGCCGGCGCGCTGATGCACGCTGCCCGCTGACGGCGGGCCTTGCTGCGTTCTAGACTGCGGGCACTCCCTTCCTGGATGCCCGCATGTCCGATGTCTCCGATGTGATCCCTGCTGCAGCTACGCCGCGTGTGCCGGTCGTTGGCGGCGGCAGTTTTCCTGTGCACCGCATTTACTGCGTTGGCCGCAACTTCGCCGACCATGCGCGCGAGATGGGCGCTGCCGTGCCTGCGGCCGACGACCGGGGTCGCCCGATGTTCTTCACCAAGCCGGCTGATGCCATCGTGGTCGGCCACGACGATGTGGTCCCCTATCCGTCTGCGACATCCAACCTGCACCACGAGGTGGAGCTGGTGGTGGCCATCGGCCGTGATGCACCGGCCGGCGAACTGGCGGTGGCTGATGCCGAGGCACTGGTCTACGGCTATGCCGTGGGCCTGGACCTGACCCGTCGTGACCTGCAGGCCGCTGCCAAGGAAAAGGGCCACCCGTGGGATTCGGCCAAGGGCTTTGATGCCTCGGCGCCGATCAGCGAGATCGTGCATGCCGGCGAGGTGGGAGATCTGGCCGCGCTGAACCTGTCATTGGAAATCAATGGCGAGGTACGCCAGCAATCCCTGCTTGACCAGATGATCTGGAACGTGCCGGAAATCCTGCATGAGCTGTCCAGGCTGTGGCAGCTGCGTGCTGGCGATCTGGTGTTCATGGGTACCCCGTCCGGCGTGGCCGCGCTGAAGCCGGGTGATCGCTTCAGTGCCCGCCTGGAAAACGTGGCCGAGCGCCACGGCGTGATCGCCGGCTGACATCACCTGCGCTACGCTGCGCGCTGTCCCCTCGCCCTCAGGAGAAAAACAACAATGGGAATGCTCACCGAGTTCAAGGAATTCGCGATGCGCGGCAACGTCATCGACCTCGCCGTCGGCGTGGTGATTGGCGCGGCCTTCGGCAAGATCGTCACCGCCCTGGTGGAGAAGATCATCATGCCTCCGCTGGGCATGCTGATCGGCAAGGTGGATTTCTCGCAACTGGCGTGGACGCTGTCGCCTGCCAGCCTCGGCCCGGATGGCAAGGAGATTCCGGCCGTGGTGATCGGCTACGGCGATTTCATCAATACGCTGATCCAGTTCGTGATCGTGGCCTTCGCCATCTTCCTGGTCATCAAGATGATCAACCGCCTGTCGCGCAAGAAGGAAGCCGCACCGGCCGCTCCGGCCGAGGAAGTGGTACTGCTGCGTGAGATCCGCGACAGCCTGAAGAAGTAAGGGGTTGGGCGCCTGCGGGCGCCCCCCCTGCCTGGTAGCGCCCGGGCGGGACCGCGGGGGGGGGCGCCGAGGGGGGGGCCCCCCCCGGCCGCGCCGCGGCCCACCGTATGGCGGCAGAGGCCAGAAAAACCCGTCACCCCG
>NZ_JBRRDR010000037.1:0-46661 GCF_056759755.1 Stenotrophomonas sp. STEN046 | reverse complement strand
ATGCGTGGATGCCCGGTCCAGTAGATCCACGCCACACGTGGATGCCCGATCCAGTAGATCCACGCCATGCGTGGATGCCCGGTCCAGTAGATCCACGCCATGCGTGGATGCGTGGTCCAGTAGATCCACGCCATGCGTGGATGCCCGATCCAGTAGATCCACGCCATGCGTGGATGCCCGGGCATTCATCCACCGACGCTATACTGCCCACTCATTCCTCCAAGAGGCTCGCGACCAATGCGCCAGTGATGCCGCCGTCTTTGCACTAGACGGCCCGACTCTTCCCGCCCCTGCGCGCAGGGGAGAACCAGGCATCCATGGAGGTCGCATGACTTCGCATTCCCTCACGCTCGACCGCGTGTCCCATCGATTGGCCGATGGCCGGTCGCTGTTTTCCGATCTTTCCTTTTCCTTCGAACCGGTGGCTACCGGCCTGGTCGGTGCCAACGGCGTGGGCAAGAGCGTGCTCGCGCGCCTGCTGGCCGGCCGCCTGTTGCCCGATACGGGCCAGGTGCACAGCAGCGGCCGGGTCTTCCTGCTGCCCACGCCCGGCTACCCGCCGGCCGGCACCGTCGGCGAGCTTGCCGGCGTCGGTGCGGAACTGGCGGCGCTGGCGCGCATCGAAGCCGGCAGCGTCGATGAAGCCGATTTCGCCTGCATCGGCGAGCGCTGGAACCTGCGCGAGCAGTTGCAGCAACAGTGGCAGGCGCTGCGACTGCCACCGGATCTCGACCCGGCACAGCCCGCCGCACGGCTCAGCGGCGGCCAGGTGATGCAGGTCGCGCTGTCCGGCGCGTGGGCCAGCGACGCCGATTGGTTGATCCTGGACGAGCCCAGCAACCATCTCGACGCCCATCACCGCCAGCAGCTGTATGCACAGCTGCAGCAATGGGAGGGCGGCTTGCTGGCCATCAGCCACGACCGCCAGCTGCTGGCGCACATGCAGCAGATCGTCGAACTCGATGCGCGTGGACTGCACCGCTATGGCGGCAACTGGCAGCACTATGCGCAGGCACGCGATGCCGAGCGCGAGGCAGCGGCCACGCAGCTTGAACACGCACGTGCCCAGCACCGGCAGCAGCAGCGCAGCGCGCGTGAACAGCACGAGCGCCAGCAGCAGCGCCAGGCGCGTGGTAACCGCGAGGCGCGTGATGCCAACCAGGCGCCGATCCTGCTCGGCCGGCAGAAGCAACGCGCCGAAGCCAGCCACGGCCGCGCGCAGCAGATCCAGAGCGACCGCCTGCTGGCCAGCGCCACCCAGCTGCGCACCGCCGCCGCCGCAGTGCACGTCGCACCGGAGCTGGCCTTGTTCAGCACGGACGCCGAGCGCGGCCAGGCGCGGCTGCTGCAGGCGCACGACCTGATCCTGCCGCATGGCTGCCAGGCGCCGCTGCAGCTGGAGATCCGCCGCGGCCAGCGCATCGCCGTGGTCGGCGACAACGGCAGCGGCAAGTCGACGCTGCTGCGGGTACTGGCCGGCGAACGCGCGCCACGCAGCGGCGACGTGCAACGGCACGCGCCGCTGGCACTGCTCGACCAGCAACTGCTGGGGCTGGCCGGTGCGCAGAGCATCCTCGACAGCGTGCAGGCAGCACATCCCGGAGCTGATCCCGGCGAGCTGCGCACGCGGCTTGCCCTGCTGGGGCTGGATGCGCAGCGCATCCAGCGTCCCGCCAGCAGCCTCAGCGATGGCGAGCGGGTGAAAGGCGCGCTGGCCACCGTGTTGTATGCCGATCCCGCGCCGCAGTTGCTGCTGCTCGACGAACCCGGCAATGCGCTGGACCTGGCCGCGCTGCAGGCACTGGAAGCACTGCTGGCGGCGTGGCCGGGTGCATTGCTGATGGTCAGCCATGACACCCACCTGCTACACGCACTTCGGCCCACACAGGTGTTGCAGGTCAGTGCCGAAGGCTGGCAGTGGCGGGACGCGCTGTAGCGCCTGGGTAGTTCGACTTCGTCATGCATTCATCCACGCATGGCGTGGATCTACTGTGGATCTGCGCCGTTGAACCCACGCCATGCGTGGGCCCTCTCATCACGCGGATTGCCGGCCATTGGCCGGCAACCCACGCATCTTCATCACCCCCTCAACGCTTCCACACCGGAAACGCCTGCGGCAGCTGCTGCCACAGCAACGGTCCGGCGCGCAGTTCGCTGTCGTTGAGCAGGCAGGCGTCCAGCGCCGAGCGCACCACACGTTCATCCATGTGGACCCCGATCACCACCAGCTCCTGGCGGCGGTCACCCCACAGCGGATGCCACAGCCGCGCCATCGCCGCATGCGCGGTGGCATCTGGAAATTCCTGGACATCGGGCAGCGGCGCGCTCCAGCAATCGGCCTGCTGGCGTGCCCAGCCCAGGTCGCTGTATGGCGGTGGCGTAGGGGGCAGCAATGGCGTGGCGTCTTCCTGGCCGGCACGCACGCGCTCGCGGGCGGCATACCAGAAGCCTGCCGCCTGCGTCCGCGTGGCCGCGCCCACGCTGTTCAACTCGCCCACCCAGTCCATGCGGTTGGCCAGCCAGAACCAGCCCTTGCTGCGGATCACCCCGGGCATGCCCTGCTGCAGCGCACGTGCAAAGCGCGCCGGATGGAACGGGCGCCGCGACCGGTAGACGAAGCTGCCGATACCGTACTCCTCGGTTTCCGGCGTGTGTTCGCCGCGCAGTTCCTTCACCCACCCCGGCGCCTGCTGCGCACGCTCGAAGTCGAAGCGGCCGGTATCCAGCAGTTCGGTCAGCGGCACATCGCCGAAGCGCGACAGCAGCAGGCGCGCGTCGCGGTTCAATCCACGCAGCACGCCCAGCGTGTCCTGCAGCAGATCGTCCTGCATCTGGTCGACCTTGCTGACCACGATCACGTCGGCAAACTCGACCTGTTCGCAGAGCAGGTCCACCACGCCGCGATCATCGTCCGGGCCTGCCTGCTGGCCTCGTTCGGCCAGCCGCAGCGTCGAGCCGAAATCGGCCAGGAACGCACTGCCATCGACCACCGTCACCATCGTATCCAGGCGTGCGATGTCACTCAGGCTGAAGCCCTGCTCATCTCGCACCGCGAAGGTGGCTGCCACCGGCATCGGTTCGCCGATTCCGGTCGATTCAATCAGCAGGTAGTCATAGCGGCCCGCATCGGCCAGCCGGCGCACTTCCTGCAGCAGGTCGTCGCGCAGCGTGCAGCAGATGCAGCCGTTGCTGAATTCCACCAGGGTTTCTTCGGTACGCCGCAGTTCGGCGCCGCCCTCGCGCAGCAGCTGCGCATCGATGTTGACCTCGCTCATGTCGTTGACGATCACCGCCACCCGCAGGCCATCGCGGTTGCGCAGGATCTGGTTGAGCAGGGTGGTCTTGCCGGCACCGAGGAAGCCGGACAGCACGGTGACCGGAAGACGACGGTCGGCGCGGGAAACAGTGTTCATCTGGGGCTGGGTTGGCTGCGGATGGAAATGTTACTGTATAACAATTGCACCGCAAGGAAACCCGTCCATGAAGTCACCCTCAGCCGCCCTGCTCGATGCCGGCGCCGTCGCCCTGTCCAGCCTGTGCCTGCTGCACTGCCTGGCGCTGCCCCTGCTGGCGGCTGCGCTGCCGTTGTTCGGCGCCTGGGCCAAAGCGGAATGGGTGCATCTGCTGTTTGTGGCCATCGCCCTGCCGTTGACCGGCTACGCGCTGTGGCGCGCCGAACGGCGCCATCCGCTGCCGGTGCTGGCCTGGGCAAGCGCGGGCATGGGTCTGGCCCTGCTGCTGGCCGGTGCGCTGGCATTGCCCTCGCACGACTGGGAAACGCCGTTGACCGTCACCGGCAGCCTGCTGCTGGCCGCGACCCACATCTGGAATGCCCGTCATCGGCACGGTTGAAGGCATGCGGTAATGCCGGCCAGCGGCCGGGCGCCTCATGAACTCGGCACGCACCCTGCAGTTGCCGGCCGGCGGCCGGCACTACCGGCCTACTTGCCGTAGCGCCGCAGCAGTTCCACCAGCACCTCGGCTTCGGCCGCCCGCTGCTGCGGATCCTCGGCAGCCACCACATGCTCCTGCAGGTGCTCGTGCAGCAGCTCCATCAGCAGGCTGTGGGCAGCGCCACGCACCGCCGCAACCTGCACCAGCACGTCCGCGCAGTCGCCGGCCTCTTCAGCCGGCGCGCTCAATGCCTGTTCCAGCGCCGCCACCTGGCCGCCGATGCGGCGCACCCGGGTCAGCAGCTGCTTTCGATTGCGATGTACATGGGCCATGGGCGGATCATATACCCTATGGGGGTATCCATCCACCCGACACCTGCCATGCACCTGGACGCCCTCGCCGCTGCCCGCCGCCACGACCATCGCTTCGACGCCGGCAATCCACTGGCCGAACGCAACACCCGCCGCGCGCTGTGGCTCACCGTCAGCATGATGGTGGTGGAGATCGCGGGCGGCTGGTGGTTCAACTCCATGGCCGTGCTTGCCGATGGCTGGCACATGAGTTCGCACGCGTTGGCGCTGGGTCTTTCGGTGTTCGCCTACCGTTGCGCACGGCGCTACGCGCACGACCCGCGTTTCGCGTTCGGCACCTGGAAGATCGAAATCCTGGCCGGCTACACCAGCGCCATCGCCCTGCTCGGGGTAGCGGCGCTGATGGCGGTGCAATCGCTGCAGCGGTTGTGGGTTCCCGCGCCCATCCACTACAACGAAGCCATCGCGATCGCCGTGGTCGGCCTGGGCGTGAACCTGCTCTGCGCCTGGTGGCTGCACGACAGCCCGGGCCATGCGCATCACCATCATGGGCACGGGCATCAGCACGGGCATGGACATGGCCATGCGCACGATCAGCATGGCCATGGGTCAGCCCACGATCACGATCACGATCACGATCACGGCCACGGCCACGGGCAGGACCTCAACCTGCGCTCGGCCTACGTGCATGTGCTGGCCGACGCCGCCACCTCGGTGCTGGCCATCGTCGCCCTGCTCGGTGGCAAGCTGCTCGGCCTCACCTGGCTCGACCCGGTAATGGGTCTGGTCGGTGCGGTACTGGTCACCGTGTGGGCGGTGGGCCTGCTGCGCGACAGCGGCCGCATCCTGCTGGACGCGCAGATGGATGCGCCGGTGGTGGCCGAGGTGCGCGAGGTGATCGAGCAGGGTCCGTGGCCGGCGCGGTTGGCCGACCTGCACGTGTGGCGGGTCGGCCGCGGCAAGTATGCGGTGGCCGCCAGCGTGGTCACCGATGACACCCGCCTGGACGCCGACAGCGTGCGCCAGGCGTTGGCCATCCACGACGAACTGGTGCACGTGACGGTGGAGATCCATCGCAGCGCCTGACACCCGCTGCTTGCGCCGGCCGCCGCGCCAACGGAGTTCTTGCCGAAAATCTGTAGCACGCGCTCCGGTTCGCTGCCTACACTGGCCGCACCTGCCCCGTCGGAACGTCCCATGCACGCGCCCCGCCTGCTGCTGACCGGTGCCTTCCTGCTGCTGGGCGCCTGTTCCGGCGATACCCAGCTGCCGTTCTCCTCCGACCCGATGCTTGGCTGCTTCGCCACCGGCCCGCGCAAGCCCGCCGAGTTCCGCATCGAAAAGGAGGGCGGCCAATACGTTGTCTCGTTCGAACGCGAGGGCCAGTGGCAGCGCGAGCCCAATGCGCTGTACAAGGCCAGCCGCAGCGATATCCAGCAGTACTTCCGCGACGACGCTGACCAGATCGACAGCGCGCTGATCCGCCTGGCCGGTGGCTTCGGCATCTTCCATGTCAAGGAAGGTGCGACGCTGAAGGCCCGCGCACGCGACAGCGACTACATGGCACTGCTGCTGATCGGCGCCGGGCCGGTGTATGCGGTGAAGTGCGAATGATCTGCAAATTTTCTGATGGTCCGCAGCCCACGTCATCCGGATAGTGGATGCTTTGGAGACACCCCCATGCCGCTGTTGCTGCTGCTGGCCTTCGCCCCGCTCGTATCCCTGGGCAGCAACGATCAGGTCGGCAAGAGTGAAGACGGTCATATCCTGGTGATGCGCACCATCGACTGGGAACTGTCTTCCGGCCACGTTGAACAGGTGGTCGTGCACTGGCTGCTGCAGCAGGACGGCAACCTGCGCTATGCGCTGGATCGCCAACCAGCCGCCACGCAGGACGCTCACCGCAGGGCCTGCAGCCAGCAAGGCCTGGCGCCCGCAGAAGGGATCGCGGTCATTCCCGCAGGCACCCCACACGCCTACCACTGCTCCAGCCACGCCGCCGAGGCGCCCGTGGCCGACTGAGCTGCAGCGATGGCCCCTTGAGCTTGGCGCACTGCAGGGCTCACGGCTCGTCGGGTACCATGCCCTCCCCCGCCATGCCCCGGTACCCACCGTGCCCCATTACACCGGCCCCCTGCTGACCCGCGACAGCGCTGACATCCTGCGTCGTGCCCACGACAAGGGCGCAACCGACTGGCAGGGATCGCTCGACCTGGGACGCCGCCAGGAAGCGGTCGGTCTGGATGCCGAGGGTTTCACCTTCCGCGGCCAGCACTACCCGTGGCCGGGCAAGCTGAAGGACCGCACGCTGTACTACTGGGATGGCGAGGATTTCGCACCGATCTCGCGCTTCAGCGGATCGCTGATCAAGCTGGTGCCGACCGAATGGGGCGCCCCCACCTTCGAGATCGACGGCATCAAGATGCTGCCCACCTCGAAACTGTCGCCGTTCGAAGATGCACGCCGCAAGGTGGAACTGGTGGCACCGGCGGGCAAGATCCTGCTCGATACCTGCGGTGGCCTCGGCTACTTCGCCGCCTGTGCACTGGAAGCCGGCGTCGGCCAGATCCAGTCGTTTGAGAAGAACGCCGATGTGATGTGGCTGCGGACGCTCAACCCGTGGTCGCCCGATCCCGACTCGGACGCCGCCGGTGGCCGCCTGCAGTTCCGCCATGGCGACGTGTCGCAGCAGATCGAACAGGTGGCCGGCAACAGTGTTGATGCGATCCTGCACGACCCGCCGCGCTTCGGCATCGCCGGCGAGCTGTACTCGCAGGTGTTCTACAACCACCTCGCGCGCGTCATCCGCAAGGGCGGCCGCCTGTTCCACTACACCGGTGCGCCGAACAAGCTGACCAGCGGCCGCGACGTGCCGCGCGAAGTCGCCACGCGACTGGACAAGGCCGGCTTCAAGGCCGAACTGGCGCTGGACGGTGTGCTGGCCGTCAAGCGCTGAGCCTTACTCGTAATCCACTTTCGCCAGCGTCTTCACCCACTGCGGTACTTCCGGCTCGCCGGCGTAGAACGCCTTGGGCTTGTTCTCGGCCATCGCCCAGCGGTGCAGCCAGCTCGGCCCATAGCGGCCGCTGTAGCCCTCGGCACCGCGCGCATAGGCCGGGTCGCGCACGGCCTCTTCCAGCGACACGAAGCGATAGCCGCGGCGCTTGGTCGCCGCCACCAGCTCGGCGAACGTGGCCGCATTGAGTTCGTTGGCATGCATCAGCCACACCTGCGGCAGCGCATAGCCCAGCAGCGCCTGCGACTGCTGCTCGTAGTAATCCACCTTGTTCAGCATGTACGGCACGTAGCCCTTGCGCAGCCGCGCCAGGGTCGCATCGCGCTCGGCTGAGTCCGGCTGCTCGTTCATCACGTTGGCATAGGCGAACGCCCACACCCACTCACCGTTGTCGACCGTCACCGGCGCAACGCGGTAGCCGTGCTGCTTGAAGAAGGCTTCCATCGCGACCCGGTCTTCCGGCGTACGCCCGGCACGCAGGTAGGGATGGCGCATCCACTGCGGGGTCTGCCCGCGCTCGGCCAGCAGCGGCCGCAGCACCTGCTCGCCGCGCAGGAAATCCGCCTGGAACGCGGCCACGCCCTTGGCATTGAGGTCCATGTGTGACCAGGTGTGATTGCCCAGCGCGTAGCCGGCATCCAGCCAGTCGCGCAGCATCTGCACGCGCGCCGGTTGCACCTGGCCATCCACTTCCAGCTTGTTGCCGTTGACGAAACCGATCACCGGCACATCGGCCTGGCGCAACTGCGCCATCAGCGCCGCGTGGCGTGCCTGCAGATCGGCCGGCACGATCTCGTCCACCCGCGCCCACGGCAGATCATCGATGGTCACCGCAATGCGGCGATCAACCTCGGCGGCGTGGACGGTCAATGACAGCAACAACAGCGGCAACGCACGCAGCAACAGACGCATCGGCACATCCATGGGACGGGGATGCCGTGACTGTAACGCGATTGGGCCTTGCCGCCGAGTGTGCACCTGGCGGCAGCGCCAGAGTGTGTCAGTCGGCGATGTACTGTGGCGGCACGTGGTCGGTCAACCAGACACCATTGGCCGAGCGGTGGAATACGTGCCCATCGGCATGCATGCGGCCGGCGTGCACGCTGAGGATGACCGGCGCACCGCGGCGAGCGCCGACCTGGCGGGCCGTCTCGCGGTCCTGTGACAGATGCACGTGATGGCGCTCGCCCGCACGCAGGCCCTGCTCGCGGATCGAACCGACAAAGCGCGACACCGTGCCGTGGTACAGCCACTGCGGCGGCTGAATCGGCAGCAGGCCCAGATCGACCGTGACCGAATGCCCCTGGTTCGCGCGGATACGCTGGCCATCATCGCTCAGTGCAAAGCGCTGCTTGTTGCAGGCCGCCACGATGTGCTGCAGTCCGGCACGGTCGAGCACCTGCCCGTGTGCAGCCAGCTTCTGCAGCAGTTCGTCGACATTGGCCCAGCCTTGGCCGTCCAGCATCAACCCGATTTTCCCGGGTTCATGGCGCAGCACCAGACTGAGGAACTTGCTGGACTGCTTGGATGAAGTTTCCGTGTTCATCCGCATAGAGTGCCGCAGAAGCACCGGTGGGTGCCAGTCAGCGTCCCGCGCCGGCGTCAGAGCTGGGCCCATTGCGAAGTAATGCGCCACAACCACAGGCCAATCACCATCGCCGCCAGCAGCAGCCCACACAGCACGATGGCCAGCGCGTCAGGCGCGTGCGGCGGCATCAGGTCGGCCCTTGCGAACAGCTGCAGAAGCCATCGCCGCATCGAGGGCGGCGGCGTGTGATCGTCCGGCGCCAGATCTGTCATGCACGCAGCAGGTAGTGCAGTGGTGATGCCCGCCCAGACATGCTCGTACAGCCGCAGCATCGCACCGGCCAGCAGCAGTGCGCCCGCGTGCAGGGCAAGCAGGCCCCACGCGCTGCGGCGCAGCGGTGCGTCAACGTGGTGCACCCAATGCACGCAGACCGACAACGCGCCCAGCAGGGCGAGCATCAGCGTTGCCATCGACAACCAACACAGCGGCTGCCAGTCATCCAGCGCACCGGCACGCGCCAGCAGGTGCTCGGCCACGTACAGGCGCGCGGCCGGGTCAGCGCCACCACAGGCCAGGGTCATCGGTTCCAGCAGCAGACCCACGCGCTGGTGGAAGTAACCTGCGGCCAGGCCGACCGAGAGCAACGCCACAACCTGCAGCAGGAACAGCATCAGGCCTGCGCCGAAGAAGCGCCCAAGGCGGGCAGTGAAGGCGGTCATCGGTGTATCCCCAGCGAGTGACGCGCATGCTAGCCAAGCCACTGGCCGCTGTCGGCTGGCAGATGCGACACCACGGCGCGTGGTGGGCGATCATGGGCGTTCCATTCGGGAGTGTTGAAGATGGTGGGGCTGTATCTGTTCGTGCGGACCGCGCTGCCCGTCATGCTGGGTGGGGCAGTTGCGATAGTCGCCTCGCGCGTGATCACGTCCCGCCTGGCACGCCTGCCCACACGCCAGGTGCCCCTGCCCGAGCGCAGCCTGCTGCCCGGCGCCGCTGCCCAGCGCCGCTACCGCCGCCTGCGCCGACGCCGCCCGAACCTGACGTCCATGACCGTGTCACCGAAAGTGCCACGCACCTGGATTGCGATCGCCCTCGCCGCGATGATCGGCGCGGTGACGCTGGCCGTGTGCGTGATGCCCAACGGCGCCCGCTTCCAGGTGATGGTGGAAAGCATGATGGGCTATCCCGCTACCGTCATCGAGGCTCAGCTACCACCCGCGCAGCAACAGCAGATGCTGGATGCATGGGCGCCGGTACTGCAGCAGGCCGCCCGCCCGGTCACGATGCGCTACCGCCAGACCCGCACCGGGCCGCTGGTGGACGTGCACGACGCAGTGCCGGTGCAGGTGCGTCGCCGTGGCCAGGTGCTGCAGGTGGCCACGGCCCGGCCGATGGATGCGGCCACGCTGCGCGAAGCCCTGCGCGCCTGCGGCGGTCCGCAGGACGTGCCACTCAACATCCATGTGCGCACGCTGGCACCATGGCGCGAGCGTGGCTGGCAAGCGTGGCACCCCGAGCCGATGCCGTAACGCGTCACCCGCGCGGCAGCTTGGCCGCCCACATGTTATCCACCAGGTTCGGGTAGCGACGCCCGTTCTCTTCCGCCCGCTGCCGGGCTGCCGCCTTCTGCGCCTCGCTTAGCGGCTGCGTCTTCTGGCCCTTGGGGTTGGGCTTCTTCCAGGGCGGCGTGCGGGCGGTCGGCATGGGCTGATGATGCAACAGATCGGCGCTACTTCTTCAGGAATTCCAGCAGCGCCAGATTGAAATCATCGGCGTGGCTGGTGTTGCAGCCGTGCGGTGCATTCTTCAGAACCACCACTTCGCTGCCGACGATGGCCGCATGCGTGCGCTTGCCCGAGCCCTCGAACGGCACCGTGGCATCACTGTCGCCGTGCAGTACCAGTGTCGGAACCGTGACCTTCCCAAGGTCCGCCCGGAAATTGGTGGTGGCGAACGCCTTCATGCACCCCAGCGCAGCAGTCTGGTCGGACTGGTGGCACAGCGCGATCGCCGCCTGGCGCTCGTCCTCGCTCACCATCAGCTTTCCATCGGCACTGAAGAAATCGCGGGTGAAGTCGTCGAAGAAAGCCTCGCGGTCCTTCTCCAGCCCCTGGCGCATGGCATCGGCCTTGTCCTGGGTGAGTGGGCCGTCGGGATTGTCCTCGGTCTTCAGCAGATACGGCGGCACTGCGGATGCGAACACCACACTGTGCAGGCGATCCTGGCCATGGTTGCCGATGTAGCGCGCCACCTCGCCGCCCCCCATCGAGAACCCGACCAAGGTGACATCGTGCAGGTCGCGCTCGTCGATCAAACCCGCCAGGTCGGCGGCCAGGGTGTCGTAGTCATAGCCTTCGGCCGGCTTGTCCGAGCGGCCGAAACCGCGCCGGTCATAGCTGATCACGCGGTAGCCGGCATCGCGCAGCAGCGGCACCTGCGGCTTCCACGCATCGGCCGACAGCGGCCAACCGTGAATCAGGATGACCGGGCGGCCGCTACCGCCGGTGTCTTCAATGTGCAGGCGGACAGTAGATGCAGACATGGCAGCTCCTGGGGGAAAGAGGATTTCCAGCCTAGGCAGGCGCAACGCAGCAGCCCGTGATGGAATCGGCATGGGCGCTGACACCGCCTACACAACCGGTAGCGGCGCCTGACTCGCACCCGCCACGGCCAGGTTGGTCGGCCAGTGCCGCGTTTCGTCGCCGGCCCACTCCCCGTGGGCGGTACGCATGGCAGATTGCAGCGATCTTCGATGGAGCCTGCCCATGTTGCTTGCCCTGCCCCTGCTCGCCGCCGCGCTGGCAGCCCCCTCCCTGCCCAGCGACAGCCTGCGCGCGCAGATCCGCGCGGCCGACACGCAGCTGTTTGCCGTGGCCTTCGATACCTGCGACGCCGACAAGGCCGCCGCGATGACCACCGAAGACATGGAGTTCTTCCACGACAAGGATGGAAAATCGGCAAGCAACCGTGACGACTTCCGGCGCAGCGTGGCCACCTTCTGCGAGAACGCACGCAAGGGCGGCTGGCACCTGCGCCGGGAGCTGGTGGACAGCTCGCTGCAGGTGTTCCCGTTGCAGCAGGACCGGGCGCTGGAAATGGGCGATCACCGCTTCCACGAACGCGGCGCCGACGGCGTGGAGCGCTGGGTCGGCCAGGCACGCTTCATCCAGATCTGGCGGCGGGTGGATGGCCAGTGGCTGGCCGAGCGGGTGATCAGCTACGACCATCGGCCGGCGGGAAAATAATCGCCGCGGCCGTCAGCCGCGCGGGTTGCTCACCCGTACCAGCTGCCAGCAGCCATAGCGACGCGCGAACACGTAGTGGCCCTCAGCACCTGCGTCACCGAAGTCCACGCGCTGGCCCCCCTGAGGCAATGGCGTAAGCATGGCCGCCGCACGCAGCGTGGACGCACGCAGGCGCTTCATCCGCGCGGGCCCGGCTTCACGCAGCACCTCGGTAGCCGGCAGCGTGCTGTCCGCATTGTCCGCCGCATAGGCCGGCGTCTCGTACTCCAGCGGGTCGGCGGTGTAGCGCAGACGCACCCGGTCGTCAGCGGGATCGGCAAAGCGGTGCAGGAACGATTCGAAGTGCTGCGACGGACAACCGGGATCGTCCAGTTCCGGCGGCGCGGCCGGCGGCTCAGCGGCAGCCACCGCAGCGGCCCAGCCCAGCGCGGCCAACCCCATCCACGGCTGCGCGAGCCGCTTTCCCCTTGCGCACATCCTCTCCACCCCGGGTATCCCCCTGCGTACGTGCCTGTATCCGACGCCATCCCCTGCGTCGCCCGGGACAGGCTAGCAACAAAGCCATTTCCAGCGCAGCCGATGCGCGCTTTACACTGGGCGCATCAGGCCACCCGGCACCGGCCGCACGGAGCAAACCGATGACCCCCGACCACCCCGTCTACCCCCTCCACCAGCAGATCCGCCAGGGCGTGGCGACGCTGGACGAACAGCATGGCCGCAGCTTCGACAGCACCAGCGAGAACCTGACCGCGAGCCTGACCGTAAAGGCCCGTGAACAGGGCCTGGAGCGCGCCGACCATGTACTGGTCAGCAATGCCACGGCAAACCATCCGGCCGGGCACAACATCTTCGTGGTGCAGGGCGACCCGGCCAACCCGGCCCACCTGCGCGCGATGCTGCCCACGGCCGAGGCCGCGCAGACGCCAGCCGAGCAGTCGCTGCAGAAGCTGGGCGCTGCCCCGCCACAGCCGGCCATGGGCCTGCAGGCCGAACAGCAGGTGCGCGAGCAGGAACAACAGCAGAATTCCGCGCACCGGCTGGGCTGAGGCGGGCAGCCGCCAGCCATCTCGGCATTCAATCAGCCCATTCGCGGCTGGGACTGCTGCGTCTGCTGCTGCACCTGATCCTCCTGCGCCACGAGACTGGACGCGCGGCTCTGATGCTGCACGCTGGCTTGCTGATACACCTCTTCCACGGTGCCCTGCCGGGCATCGTCCAGGGAAAGCCGCTGGCGGTTCGCGGCCGGGTCCGGCGAGGCTGTTTCACCCGTGCGCTGCAGGAATACATAGCCTGGTGAATCCGGCGCACCGCCGCTGCTGAAAGCCACCTGCAGCGCGTCCCGTTCGGTGTAGCCGACCTGCACCGCCAAGCGCGTCAGATGGCCTGCCAGCAGCTCAGGCTGCTGGCCCGCCGGCAGCCCCTGACGCTCGGCCGCCTCGCCCAGTGCCGCGCGCACCCGCTGGTCCAACGGATGCAATGCGTCACCCGGCACACGTGCATCGCTGGCCAACCGCTCACCGCTGCGCTCGCCGGCTTCGTCAACCTCGCTCAGCAGGCGCTGCGTTCGGGTGCGGTCGGGCATCGGGTGGGTTTTGGTGCCATTGAGTTCACTCTTCGGGAACGGCGGATCGATGCTGTCCACGCCGTGGATGTTGCGCAACGGGCGGTAGCCATCCTTGCCCTCGCCGCGGCTCTCCAGCGGGATGCGAACGTCAGGCAGAAGCTGGCCAAGCGCGCCTCCCATTGCATTCACATCGATGCTCTTCTTGCGTTGGATGCCGGCGTGGTTCAAAGCGTCCCAGGTGAAATCCACGCAGTTGTGGCGCACGTCCTGGTAGTGCTTGCTGAAGCCGAATTTCTCCGGATCCGAGCCGAAGGCTTCAAGCTTCCTGTATTGCTCCTCGCTGATTTCGAGGGTGCGGGTGTGGCGTGGGTCTTTGTAGACGTCGACATCGTCTTCCACGATCCCGCCCGCGCCGTTCATGCTGCCATGCTCCTTGGGAGCAAATCCGAAGCTCTTCGGAAGCTGCCCCGGAGCATGCAGAACGTAGAACATGTGGCCCGGCGTGGAGGTCTGGGGAACGCCGTTTTCATCGACCACCTGCTTGCTCGTCTTCGGGTCCATCAAGGGTGTGCCCGGTGCGGCAATGACAATGTCCAAGGTGTAGCGCGGCTTATCCATAAGAGAATTCCATCATTCCTTCCAAGGGTTTCAGAGGTAGGCTACTTTCCAGGCGGTCGCGCAGCATGAACCTGCAAACGGGCGGAATAGCCCTGAAGTTCCGGTGTAGCTTGTACGGTTTGAACCTGTACGCGATATCGGGTGTTTGGCTGTAGCGGCAGGGCAACCACGCTCAGCAGATACTCGCCGTCGCTCCCCATGTGTGGCGATGTGTAGCGCCAGTCACTTGATGCGTGCCACTCAGGAAGTGACTTTCCTGCATTGAGCACGCCAGCCTGATAGCTGTCGTAGGTAGCAACTTCGTTCCACGCACCCGCATTCCATTGCTGCAGGATCACCTTGAACGGAATCCTCAATGCGCTCACGCTGGGCTCGTTGTCCCTGACCGGCCCCTGCCGCTGCAATTCCAGCTCCACCGCGTAGGTACGGTACGGAATGAAATTGCGCTCGTTCATTTCAAATTCGAACCGCACCTCCTGACCGGGCTGGTCCACAGCGATCGGCTGGGTCAGATCCAGCGGTTCTGCAGGCTCGGGAGCGCGGCTGGAGCAGGCGCCCAGCCCGGCGCCCGCGATAATGAACAGGCCAACGCGCAGCCAACGGTGAATTCGCAACATGTTCCCGACCCTTTGGCTCCCTGCCGTGGGCTTCAACACTAGCTGCTGCATCGTGGGTGCTGCAAGCGAGCACAAAGGAAAAAGGCAGGGTCTGCACCCTGCCTCTTCCCCACAGATGGCCGCCGGGCATGACCCGGCGCCAACGATTACAGCTGGATACGCGCCACGCTCTCTTCCGAGCCCTTGGCATCCTTCTCGCCGTTCTTGATGCTCACATACAGCACGTTGTTCTTCGCATCCAGCGCCAGGCTGTTCGGATGCGTCGGCACGGTGTAGGTGGCCACCTTCTGGTAGCTGTCGCTGTTGTACGCGGTCACGGTACCGGCTTCGCGGTTGGTCACGTACAGGCGCTTCCGCGGTGCATCCAGCAGGATGCCCAGCGGGCCGGCGTCGGTGGGGATGCTGGCCAGTTCCTTGCCATTGCTGCGGTCGAGTACCAGCACGCGCTGGCCCGGGTGCTTGCTCACCAGCCCGCTGCTCTTGGCCTGATAGCCACGCAGCATTTCCGAGCCCTGATCGGTCACGAACAGGCGCTTGCCTGCCGGGTCCAGCGCGATGTTCATCGGCTGCTCGGCGGCAATCTTGTGCTGCGCCACCACCTTGTTCGAATCGGTACCGACCACCACCAGATCGGCCAGCAGGTTGCTGGTGTACACGCGCTTGTTGGCCGCATCCAGCGCCAGGCCCGGCGCCTTGGCATTGCCCAGGCCGTCGATGGTGTTGATCACCTTCAAGGTGTTGGTATCGATCACGAACAGCACGCTGCTCACGTCCGGCTGGCTGCTGTGGCCGGTCACGTACAGGCGATTGGCGGCGCTGTCGACCACCAGCTCGCGCAGGTCGTGGGTGTAGGCGGGCTTGCCGTCCTTGCCGGCCTTCTTCTCCATCAGCTGCACGGTGCCGATGGCCTTGTTCTGCGCGGTATCGACCACGGTCACCGACAGGTCCACGGTGTTGCCCACGTACAAGCGGTTGTGGGCGTCATCGAGCACCACGCCGAACGCCTTGCGCTCCAGCGGGATGCGGGTTTCCACCGCCAGCGTGGCCGGATTCAGGCGCAGCACCTGGGCCGGACCGGCGTCATCGCCGAAGCCGCCGGAGGAGGCGACGAACACGGCATTCTGCTTCGGGCTGTACGCCAACTCGTACAGGCCCTGGGCGACGGCCTGGCGCTGCACGGCGGTGGCGGGGCTGGTGGCGGGGGCCGCATCAGCGGCGAATGCGGTCGGGGCACCGAGGCTCAGCGACACGGCGACGGCCAGCGCGGCCGAACGGAAAAAAGAATTGCGGATCATGCGAGCGTCCTTCAATGGGCACGGAGGGTGTCCTGGCTCGCGGGGCCGTTCTTCGACGGCCCGGCCCTGCATCTGTCTGCGCGGGGTGGGGCTGGCTGGGTAGCGCGGGAATGGTAGCAGGTGGGGGCCGTGGCGTCCGCCTGGGGTGGCGTGGCGGACGCTCGGTTTCGTGCAGCAGCGGCTACACCATGCGCGGGGCGTTGGTCTGGGCCAGCTGCTGTTCTTCCAGCTGCCGCTGGGCATCGCGCTGCGGCTGCGCCTGCGCCAGCTGCTCGATGCGCTCGAACGATGCGGCTACTGGCGTCTGCGCCGCAACGTCTGCTGCAATGCTGGCGCGCTGGTGCGCCGGGTCGTTGCGATCGCCCTGCACGATGAACAGGTTCGGGGCAGCATCGCCACGGCGCTCACCCAGCAGCACGTCATCCACGCGGGCGAACTGCTGCTCCTTGGAGAGGGCGAGCAGGCTGGCACTGACGTTGCCGGTGTCTGCGCCGAAGGTATCCATGGCAGCCACGCGCTCGTGAATCTGATTCAGGCGTGGATTGTCGGCGTGGCTGGGATCGCCCGGCGTACCGCTCCAGGCCAGGGCATCCGCACGGGCGGGATCATTGATATCTGTGGACCAGCGCTGTATCGCATTGGTCTGCACGGGCATCGGCTTCCATTCTTCCCGGTCCAGCTCACTGCCTTTCACCTGCGGCCGGATGCTCTGCACAGGTTCGATGTTGTCCAGCACCTTCAACGTGCCTTCATAGGTCTTGAACTCGCCGAAAATGGTGTTGCCGTGAATGCCGGCATGGTTCAAGGCGCCCCAGGCGAAGTCAACGCAGGAGTTGGACGCGAGGTTGTAGTTGTCCTTGTCGAAACCGTGTTTTTCCGGGGCTTCGGCAAACTCAATGATCTTGTCGTACTGCGACTTGGCAATCTCGATCGTGCGCTGATAACGCGGATTCTGGTAGACCTCCAGATCGTGCTCGTCGACCTCCCCGCGGCTCTTGCCATCAGGACCGATTCTTCGGGTGAAGCCAAAGCTCAAGGCATCTTCGCCCTTCCCCACCCGATCAAGGGAGAGATACATGTGACCGACCTGGGAGTCATCGAGATCAATCTCCTTCCCCGCACGCATGCCCTTGCGTTGTGTGCCGGGTGCGGCAACATGGATGGTTACGGTGTAGCGATCCTGTGCGTCCTGCATGATTTACTTTCCTAACGAGTAGTACGCGGCAATGAACTCGGGTTGCAGATCTTTCAGATCCGGACGATCTTCCAGAAGATCAAGCGTTACACGGTAGCGACCCGCATCAATCAGCCCCGCATCCGCGATCTGCAACATCAGGTAGAACACGTCTTTCGATTTCAGCCCTGCCTGTTCCAGCGGATAGCTGTCCACGCCGCCGGGGCTCAGGCGCTCGACATAGCCGCCTTCAGGAAGCACCTGCATGCTTCGGCCTCCGCCCGAGGGCCTGGATAGTGGGATGACCTTTGCGCCGGAGCCATCCAGGCGTTGAAGCACAATCCGCGCCTGCAAAACCCCTTGCCTCAGGTTTTCAGTGGCTTCCGACACCGGCTTCTGTTCGGCCCCATGCAGCCTGAGCCCAAGCTTCAGCCACGGCATCTGCGGGTCAACCACCGCCGGCGCATCAAAAGTCACATCCACAATCCGCCCCGCCTTGTCCAACCGTATGCCCCGCGTGAACGGCACCTCGGTGCGTGCATCGGCCTCGGCGCGGGTCAATAGCTTGGGCGGTTCGGGCTGCGACGAAGACAGGCCGCAGCCAACCAGCAGCGACAGTACGGCCACCGCGCCCAGCACGTGCAACGGCCGCATCACTGCTCTTTCAACCGCAGCGAATCGGCCACATCGGTCTGCGCCGCCACCTCGGTGGCGATGCTGGCGCGGCGATGCCCCGGGTCATCGCGGTCGCCCTGCACGATGAAGATGCTCTCGGCCTCATGGCTGCTTTTGGTGGGCCGACTCAGCAACACGTGGTCCACGCGCGACAGGTTGTTCTGCTTGGCCAGCACCAGCAGGCTGGCGCTGATGCGCTGGCTGGTGTCATCGAACGTGCGCCCGTGTGCGGCGTCCAGCTCGGCCACTTTCTGGATCAGCTGCGCGAACAGCCGGTGATCCGGGTGCGAGGGGTCCAGCAGCGTACCGGCCACTTCCATCGGGCTGGGCGGCGGCTCGTGGCTCGGGCGACCGCCGTCGCGGTGCAGCTCGGCCTCGCGTTCGGGCATCGGGTGGTGCTGTTCGCCATTCAACTCACTCGCTGGTAACGGCGCCGCAATGCACTGGATTTCCGGCAGATTGAACAGCACCGCAAACTCGCCCAGGTCGCTGCCACCGTCCAGCGGTGCCGGCTGCGAATGCAGGCCGGCATAGTGCAGCGCGGCCCAGACGAAATCGCTGCAGCGATTGATTGTGGCCGGGCGATCGACATCGAAACCGAACTCGGCCGGCTCCTCGGCGAAATCGCGCAGGCAGCCGTAGTGCTCCTCGCTGATCTCCAGCGTGCGGCTGTAGTACGGGTCACGGTGCTCGTCGGCGTCGTCGTGTACAACCTCGGCGTACTGCACACCTGCAGTCGCCTCACCCGGCGGCAGGCGCGGCGGTGCGAAACCGTAGCTGTGCGTTTCTTCACCTGCAGTCGTCTGGAAATACATGTGGCCGCGCGGTGAGCTGCCGCCGCTTTTCAGCGGGGTGCCGGGTGCGGCCAGAAAGAGGGTCACCGTGTAGCGTGTTGCTTGCTCCATGCCTGCTCAGCCTTGTTGGGTACTGCGGTCCTGGCCGGATGATCGCATAGGTGGGTTGGCGGACAGGTGGAGGCGGCCTGGGTGACGGGATTGGCTTGCTGAATGTGTGAACCAGCGTGCAGTACCAGCGCCCCCACAGGCTCGCGGGTGGAGCGGCCTGAGACGCCGCCGTATAGTGTCCGGAACGCTGCAATGGACTTGCTGATGGGTACTCAATCCCCGAGGGACGTGGCCCCGCCTCGCTCCGCTCCCGCCGTGCTGGATCGGACGCACCGAGCTCGCTCGATGTTCCATGTGGCCCGAGCCGCAGCGGCTGTCGGCCTCTCAACGCTGCTCGTACTGTCCTCGGCATGTGCACGCGTGTCGGATGGTCCTGCCAGCGATGCAATGCCTGACCCGCTGAACCGTCGTCCAACCGCCATCCCCATGGCCGAGCTGCAACAACGGATTATTGCCTACGCCGATTCGCTGAAAACACGAGCGGATATCAGCCCGGAAAAGTTCAGCGCGGCTATCGGCGTCACTCTGGTTCCGGACCAGAAAGTCAGCATCAGGCGTGTTGCCAAGGATCTGGTGCTGGAAGAAGGCTACAACTACGCCGCCTCATACTTTTCCACGGAATCGGCGAGGGAGTTTCCACGTCACGAGGTTGCTTTCTATCAAATGGGCAAGCCATCGGCGACGGAAGCTCCGGATGGCGTGTGCTACTGGGATGCGGACAGCGCGGGACGCGCCCTGGAGAGACTCGGCTACAAGGGCGGCAAGGAAGCGCCGTTCCAGCGAGGTGCTATCAGGCAGTACTGGCGCCCCATCGACAATGGGAAGCAGGGCATGGACACCAGCCTTCTGACCTATCCGTCCAGCGAAGGAGAGGGCGCAAGAGCCTGCGTCTATGCGGTGCAGTTCACAGGAGGTGACGAATGAGCAAGATTGAATCGGCGATCGAGCCCTTGTTGGCCGATCTGCATTTGGACAAGCGCCTGCCGCAGGGAGCAGAGGACACGATCCGTCGTGCTATCGAAGGATCCCCATACCTCAATCATCTTCTGGCGAACGCAGCGAATGACAGGCATGTCGCACGGATTGCTGTTTCCTATGGCCATCACAATGGCGGCCACTTCCAGGATGGCTCGGAAGGAAATCCGCCAACGATCTTCATCAGTGCCTCGAACTTCCAGGCTTTCAAGGGTGGCCGACTTGAAGAACGACTCACCGAAGTGCTCGGCCACGAAACAATGCACGGCATCCTCGCCAAGGAGCGCAGGGCGGCGTTGAAGGAATTCGAAGAGACCTATAGTGAGGAACTCATTGCCGCCAATGATTCCCGATCTGGCTCAGTGAATCTGACCGAGCCGGTACGCAAGTATCTTGACAAAGGGCGTCAGGATGAAGCGCTGTCGGAGGTTTCTGGCCTGCGTGCGCTCGATAGTCGCCTCAGAAATCTGAATCCAACACTGGATGACGGCAGGCTGGAGGCAATGCTTGCGAACCGCTCACTGTCCCGCTGTGTTCAGAATGAGGGCAGTACCAGAGCGCTTGCGGACGGAATCTCGTATCACGCGCTTGCCCATCGTCCCAACAACGACGGAATGCAGCTGACAAAGGCCATCGAGCAGTGCTTTTACGATGGCAACGCCACGCTGGGAAGGCATGGCGATTCAGACTACCGGAACTACTACGGCACGTACCCGCTGTCGGTTATCGGAACAGGCCATTCGTTCTTGGCCGAAGGTCGGCAACCGCCCTCCATCCGCATCGATCTTCAGGAGTTGGGCTTGAACCCGCAGCAGCTTGAGCGCAATGGCCTCAATCTTGGCAGCGCCAAAGTCCTGCCGATTGGCGATTTTGGAAAGGACGGGCTGGGCTGGGTGGAACTGAATAACACGGGCAGCGCCTTCACTCCCCCACCCCCGACCGTGGACGCTGCGGGAACGCACGCTCCGTCTGCGAGCATGTTGACGCCTGCCGACCAGGCTCTGTTGGAACAGATCCGCGGCAAGGTAGAGGCTCTGGACAAAGCAAACGGCCGCGCCTTTGACGAGACCAGCGAGCGCATGTCCGCCAGTCTGCTGGCACGCGCAAAGGATGCGGGCATCACCCAAGCCGACCATGTCGTACTGAGCAAGCAGACAGCGAACTCGCCGGGAGCGCAGAACATCTTTGTCGTGCAGGGTGAGATGTCCGATCCGGCGGCACTGCGTACGCACATGGCTACGACAGAAGCCGCGCAGCGGCCGGTGCAGGAGAGCTTGAACCAGGTTGAGGCGATTGGTCAGCGGCAGGCGCGTGAGCAGCCGACAGAGCTGCAGCGTACCCAGGAGCAGCAGCGGGTTTCGGCACTGTCGATGTAGCTCACTCCGCCTGGCGAGGCGCACGGTGACGGCACCGAGCGTCTCTCCTTTCTCCTCATAGGGCGCGGTTGCACGGCTCGGCTGACTCCCCATAGCGCCATTTCACGTTGTAGATGGCCGCTTCCGTCCATACCAATGCCAGCTTCAGGAAAAGACAATGCCCATTGAGTTCAGACCGGATTCCAATTCGGCATTCGATGCCTCAAGCGCGGTGAGAATTTCCTTCCCAAGGGTTCTACCCGCCACCCTGTCCAACGGAAGCGAAGTCATTGAATACCAATACACGTTCCGTCATGACGGAGCGCGGATTTCATCGCTTGGCATCTTTGGTACTGAAGCGATCTCGGTTCACGAAAACGGGCGCGAGCGGACTTATACGTTGGACCTGAGCACCATTGAAGTACTGAAATCGATCATGCAATTCAAAGGCAAGATTGGAAATTACGAAGAACCTTCTTCGTTCATCCGTGCTGTCGCGCAGGGGCTGCTGAATGTCTTTTCCAATCAACCCAGCGCTTTTGAAAGAACTCGCTACATCGCTGTAGCGCGGGTCGATTCGTTAATCCAATTCGGCATCGGGACACATGAAGAGAGCCTGCAGATACGCAATGGGGAAGTCATGCTGGCCAGCCTGCTTGTACCGCAGAAGCAGGCACAGATTGTGGAATAGATGCTTGAAATCCACCACAGGCTAGCTGACGCTCTTAACTCAGTTTGCGCAAAGTGATACCGAGTACCAGTTCGCGCTCTATCGTGGCGATGACCGCGTTGGAGGACTTGGCTTTGAAGGGTGAGATGAACTTTCCGATATCGAAGGACGACGTATCAGAACCGTCTTCTTCGACTTGAGAAGCTCGTCGGTGATCAAATCGATGTTGGACTACAAAGTCACCCTGGGCAGTAGCGATGATGACTTCGTCTACGTTGAGGGCCTCGCCCAAGGGCTTGTCCTTTCCTGTGCTGGCCGTATCGACGATGGAGAAGCACTGCACTACGCGGCAATTTCAACGTTGAGCGGGCTGGTTGACGCAGGCGTTGCTGTTCCAGACAGAGCGGTTCAACCCGATGGCGTCGCTGTTCTGGCGTACGAAACCAGCATTGCCACTTTGGATTCAAACGCCAACAGTTCAGCTCCGTGTCAATACTCATGGCGCCGGACGCCGCATTCAGCCTGTACATGCCGCCACCTTGAAGACGGGTAGCCATGAAGGCCTGGACTGACCGAACCCGCGCGACTCAACCTTCGACCAATAAGGCCTTCTAGGGAAGAACGATGCCGATCCGATTCAAGCCTGTCGAGAACACCGCGTTTGACCCAGAGAGCGGCGTGACCATTTCCTTCCCAAGAATCCTACCCGCAACCGCGGGTGATGGAAGCGACGCCAACGAGTATCAGTACATGTTCAGTCGTGATCAGCAGCGTGTCGGTGCAACGGGATTCTTCGGCACCGAACAGGTCATCGAACGGAATGGAAGTCGCGAAGTGCGCTACACACTGGAATTGAGTCCGAAGCAGGTGCTTGACTCCATCCTTAGATTGCAAAAGGTGCTGGGGAACAGCGATGACAAGTTTTCGTTCATCTGCGGTGTTGCGGAAGGGCTGGTGAACGTATTTTTTGGACAGCCCAGCAATCCTGAGAGTCGCCGCTATCTGGCCATCGCCAAGGTTGATGAAATGCTCCGGATGGGGATATTACCGCCTGAAAGTTCCATCCGCTTGCCGAATGGCTGGCTCGTCCTTGCAGAGCTTCACCTTGCCAGTAATCTCCCCACGAAACGCAGGGACTGAGATGCCCTTCCACTTCCAAGCCAAGCCCTACTCGTCGCTCGATCCAATCAGCGAAACAGAGATCCCTCGTCCAAGAACTGGTCCGACTGTCCTGGCAGACGGCCGGCACGGGACCGAGTACCAGTTTGCCATCTATCGAGGAGAGTCGCGGGTAGGCAGGGTAGGGTTCGATGGGTGGGATGAAACGACCCAGGATGTGGGTCGCCCTGTCCACTGCTTCGTCTTTGACCTTAGGCAAGCTCAGGTCATCCACGCCATGCTGGCATACAAGCAGACGTTGGGTAGTGTCGATGACGACTTCATCTATCTCCAAGGCCTCGCACAAGGCTTCGTACTGTCATTCGCCGGTCGGACTAACAATGATGAGGCCCTACGGTACCTAGCGTTGACCAGCCCACAGACACTGATGGAATCGCAGGTCCCGGTGCCCGCAAACGTCGCCAGAATGGACGACGGCTCCATTGTGCTGGCCAGCGTCGACGTCCCTGTACTCGGCGGCTGAGGTTATATTTCATCTTCGATGATTTTGTGAAGACCACGCTTGGCGGCGCAACCCAGGTTGGGACCGGAGATGCCCTGACAGCGCAGCAGGTGTCCGATGTCATCACCTATCTGAAGTCGCCCGGATCTGGTCCGTGCTGGCCAAAGACAACGATCTGTCACGCGTAGACCACGTGCTGCTGAGCAACGCGACCGCGCAGAACCCTGTGGGACACACGGTATTTCTGGTGCAGGGTGAGCAGGAGCAGCGGATGCAGCAGGAAGTGAGGGGATGGGCGGCGAGCATGGGGTGATCGCCGCCCGTAATTCATCAAGGGCAACCAAGGGAAGAGCATGCCAACTCGATTCTATCCAGATGCAACGGCCGAGGCCGAGTCGCAGAGTGCGGTCACTGTCATTCTGTCCCGACTAGAGGCTGGTGGAGCAGCCCCTGCCGATTACCAGTACTTGTTCTTCCGCAACGATGAACGCGTGGCCTTCGCAGGGGCACAGTCGGGACCGGATTGGTGCATTGAAACAGACGGGCAGCGTGAGAACATTTACTCCCTCGACATGACGCATCCGAATTCGCTTCGGAATCTCCTAACCAAGAAGTCGGATCTTGGCAGCGCCGATAGCGATTTTTCGTTCCTGCGTCGAATCGCCTACGCTCTACTGCAAGCGGCCGCGCCGGAGACCCGCGGCAAGTACCAAAATCGCTTCGTCGTGCTAACGACGATAGAGGCGCTTAAGGGGGCCGGAGTTTCATCGACCGAATACCATAATCTGGCTTCGTTTGAAGGATATCTGGTTCTCGCGAGCTTGCTGACTCCAGCCAGGGATGGATGACTTAGACCCGGTCTTACGCGGCTGGTATGGCCGGCGAAGGCCATTCTCGCCAGCGGCAACCACACAGGTAACGATATAGGGTCCTGGTTCCGTCTGGCCTTCCTGGGTCGCAGGCGCGTTGCTTGATTGACTGTCCATAGTCCTATTTCACGTTGTAGTTGGCCACAAGAAGCTCGATGTTGAGATGCGCGACTTGCGGGTTGTCCTGAAGATTGGTCACTTTCAGCCGGTACGTCCCGCGTGTCAGGTCCCCGGACGCAGCACTGGCCACCTCGTACTCCCTGTAGGCCAGTGACATGTCGAACTTTCCGGCGTCAACCAGGCTGTTCGAATCCGCACCGACCGCGCTCCTGTGTTCGAACACGTCGCTCTTGGCCGGTTGATATCGACTCCCTTGCCAGACAGCTGGCAGTTCGCGATTCAACGCTTGAAGCGGCACGGGGGTTTCGGTGTTGCCGTCCAGCTTCCACAACTGCACCTTCAGCGGAATCCGGGCGTCCTCAAGGAACTCGACATCTCCCGGCTTCATGTCGGGACGCTTGGGTGGCCCGCCGGTCCGGAAGCCGATCAGGAAAGTGCGCGGCTTGGGGTCCTTCTCCCAGGGCGGCGGCAGTTCAAAACGTGCCTCTACCGCTGCGCCTGCATGGACAAGGTCCATCGGCTTGGCGACGGGGAAACCATCGCCATACATCTGGGGTGCCTGCGCGCCACAGCCGCCCACAAGCAGGGGCAGCAGCGCCATCCATGGCCTCAGCAGGTGTCGCATCCGTTCCTCGCATCCAAGCACTCACTCGTAGGCAGTTTATACACCGCACCCACCGGCAGGGCCTGAACTGGTTTCACACCACCCGGCCGTGGATTGGGAATGTCCTGCGGCGTAACCATGCCTGGGCGAGCCGTGAAACCACGAGCCACGCGCCAGTGCAGCCACTATGCTGGGCAGATGCCGAATACTCACCGTTTCACGATCATGGCCGCTCGCATCGTCATGGCAGCCACCGCCCTTGCCTTGGCCGGCTGCGCTTCAACGCCGCCCGAGCCCGCTCCAGCCCCCTCGTCACTTGAACTACCGAAGGTCTCAACCACGCTCTTCACCGAGCCGGGCGACAACCCGGACCTCCCGGCGCTCACTCCGCCAAAGGCGCTGAATTCCCCGGCCCCGCGCGTTCCGTCAGATGCAACGTCGGTACGGGAAGCGGCGGAGACGATCCTGGTAGTGGACATCGGCACCGAAGGGGAAGTGCGCAATGTGATGGTTGCGCGGTCATCGCATAGCCGGGAGCTCGATCGTGTGGCGCTGGATACGCTCCGACAGTGGCGCTTCGAGCCTGTCGTACATAACGGTTCGGCCATCGCGGTGCGTGCGCGGGTCCGCGTGATAGTTGAAGCGCACAGGCCTTGATTCCCGCAAACCCCTGAATCTCTCAAGAAACCTCGAAAGCGGCCGCTATTGCCGTTCGAGCGTCCTTTCGAGATTCCGATGAGCACCGAGTACAGCACGCCGCCTGCACAGGCCGTCACCATCAATCCCATGCGACTGCCAAACACCCTGCATCTCACGCTGGGTGCATTTGCGCTGCTGTTCGGCCTCATCCTGCTGCTCAGCGTTACCAACGCCGATCAGGTGCGCAGCATGGGCATCGGTGCCGTCGGGCGCATGGCCACCGGCATCACGCTGCTGCTGTTCGGCGGCGTGCACATCCGCGAGGCCATGCGCTACTTCCGCTTCACCGTGGTACCCGGTGATTCGGGGCTCATCGCCCTGCCCAGTGGCGAAACTGAGCATCGCAGTTACCTGCTCAACGTCATCAACAACGGCATTCCGGTGCGGCAGCGCCCCTCGGGTGCGCTGCTGTCCATGTTCTATGGCTTGGTTCCGCAGCTGATCAACGCACCACCGACCATCCGCTGGCACGCCGAGGTCCAGCTGCAGCGGGCAATCTACCTGGCCGCGGTGCTGGTCAGCTTCGGCCTGGCATGGGTCTTCGCGCAGCCGGCCGCCTTCGCGTGGATGGCGGGCTTCTATTTCATTGTCTCGGTGATGCTGCTGCGCCCGTTCGCAACGTTGTCGGCCATTCGCAAGGGCGCCCTGGATGCGGCCAGCAACAACGTTCCCGCACCGCGCTGGTCGGCCATCGTTACGCTGCTGCTGATCTCCATCGCCGGGCCGCTGGCCATCACGCTTTCGCCGGTACAGGTGCCCGCCCCGCCGTTCGCGGTTTCCACGGTCGTGCTGCCCACCCTCGCCGTGCTCGGCAGCGGCCTCATTGCCAGCGCGTTGTTCACCGTGGCACTGATCTCCCAGACCGGCAGCTACAGCGCTTCGGCAGCACGGCATATCGTGGATGAGAAGATGCAGATGGCGGACCTCAGCGGCGGCCTCCTGCTGCGGCTCTCCAGCCGCATTCCGCAGCCGCACCATCGCTATGTGCATGAGCACAACGTCAGCAAGGACACCTTCGATGGCGAACTGCTGGTGGAAGAAGAGCCGAGCGTGCGCGCAGACCAGAGCGCGTCGGGGCTGATCGAGGCATTCCGCGCTGCATGGCAGTCACCCAGCCAGCAACCGCTGCTGGCGCTGGGGCTGTTCGGCCTGCTGCTGGGCGTTGTCGGGGTGGTGCTGGCCTTTGTGTATGCGCGCAGCAGCGGCAACGCAATGGTCGGGCTGGTGTCACTGGCCTTCGTCGCCTCCGCACAATTTGCGATGGCATCTGCACACAAGCTGTGGAATCGCGTCGATTTCCAGTCCACGCTGTACCGCATCCGCTACGTCGGCACCTATCATCGCGGCCAACGCGTAGCGGGCAATGCGTACGCAGGCAACGGCACGCTGGCCGAAGGCGCGGTGCGCTTCGGGCCGACCCGGGTGGAGGTATGCGTGGCCCAAGTGACCTCCGTGGCGTTCATGCACGGTGGCGCGCGGCATCTGACTGCCGTGGATCTGCAGCACGATGCCAGCAATGCAGTGATTGGCGTGATGCAGGACTACGCTCGCGAAGCGCAGGACTGCGCCAATCAGTTCTACGCACAGGAACACCAGGTGCGCGAGGTGATGAACCATGGCAGCCGCCCGCCGGAGCTGCCGCGCACGCAGCACCCCATGGCTGAGACCTGAGCCATCCACTCCTCCGCGCTGCTTCGGGGCAGGCGGAGGAGGTCTGGGGCGGCCGCGGGGACACGTGCTTCGGGACTACCTTGGCCTGCGCGAGTACGCCACCAACAACTCCGGCCGATAGGGCTTCAATTCCGGCAGCGGTGCAAGCAGCCGCTCGCTCACCTGGTAACGGCCAGGCGGCAGATCACGCGCTGCGGCAAACGCCAGTTGCGCGCATCGATCACCACGGGCCTCAAGTCCTGCGGCCTCCTGTGACAGAGTGTCTGCGTCACCCACCCAGCCGCCGGAAACCCGGCCATCGGCAGGAAGGGGTACATAGCTGCCGCCGCCACCGGGCAGCATCTCCACCTGCTTCAGCGGCACGCCTGCCGCACCGTTTGCCTGCAGGCGCTTCATGACCACCTCGGCCTGCGGTCCATCCTGAAGTCATTCGCCTGCGGCCAGCAGGCATCTCCCCATAATGGCCGCAAGAATCTGAATGCCCTGCTGCACGCGCTGGCCCTCCAACTGCTGCTCCTTGAACTGTGTTACCAAGACCGGGTGCGCAATCAGAAGCCGCTATGAGAACTCGAGCACAGCTGGAGCAAGCGCATGCGGATATGCTCGGCTCTCAATCAAGGATCTACGTCGCACGAAGGCAATCACCATCTCAAGGAGTTTGATATGCAATGGAAACAGCTGGCTTCCGCCGCCGCGTTCTTCATCTTCTACGGAACTGTCCAGGCCCAGATGCCTCCAGCCAATTCGGATGCAGAGAAGGAAATGGAGACCCTTGTCCATAGCTACATGAGTCGGCACGCCGGCGTCTCAGTCGATGCAGCAATTACTCGGCTAGCCGTTCAAGGTGAGCTTAACCCAGCCATGGACGACCTGAGCAAGGAGTTTGCGGACCGCCTGTCCGCCATTTCACTGAGGCATGCGCCCGATCAGCACATTTTTGTAGAGCTGACGGGTATGGACCCGGTAGCGAATCGGGTCGTAAAGACGGAAAGCGGAACCACCCGGGTGGTGTTCGAGGTTGGAAACGCACACACGGAAAAGGATTTTTTCCAGATACTTGAGCGAAACACCCCCCTCATCTACAGCTTGATTCCCGGCGTTACGGGAATCTCAGGCTTCCCAGGTGACAATCGCGTGCTCATCCGGATCGAAGGCAATGCGGAATTCGCGAGCAGCCTCAAGATCCATGTGCGAAAGCTGGAGCGGGCCACTGGTCTCAAGATCGACATTGAGCCCAATAGTCCCAAGGCACGCAATGCCGCCTATGTAGTGGGCGGTGCAGTACTTCAAAGCAACAACTCCTGGTGCACGAGCGGCTTTTCCGTGAAGCACACGGCTACAGGTCGAAGAGGCGTCATCACCGCTGGACACTGCCCCAACGATCTCATTTATGGGAACTACGCCACCGGTGCGGGCAAGTACACCCTGCCTCTCACTTACGTGGATGGCATTGAGGATGCCAGTCACGACCTGCAGTGGCACACAGTGGGCTCCCACACACCGTTGAGAGAGGTCTACGGCACATCCACGGTCGATTCCAGTAGGCGAGCGATCACGCTCATGTGGGGGACTGCGAAGGTGGGCCAGGATATCTGCTTCCGCGGAGTAAGGAGCGGGTACAGTTGCGGCGTAGTTGAGGAAAACACATACAATCCCGGAATCGCTTGTGGCCCTGGCGAGAATCTTCCATGTGCCGCTGCCTGGATAAGAATCACTGGCTCTCAGTTGGCATGCGGAGAAGGCGACAGTGGAGCTGCCATTTTCCAAGGAAACAGTGGATACGGAATTGTCGCAAAAGCCAACTCTGACTCGCCAATAAAGGGACAATGTAAAAGCCTTGTGGCGATGCCTTGGAGAGCCATCTCCGTGCTTGGGCTTGAATGATCAGACTGATCAATGGCCCGCCCTTCCTCAGTGGCGGGCCTTCTTGGCGTTCGGGTTTCACCGGCGTGGCTTTGGCCGCTAGGCCCGCGGTCCAGGTGCTTGGGAATAGCCAACGGTCGCTACTGCGACGAGCAGCACTACGCGCGCAGATGGTGACAACAGAAGCCGTTCAGCAGAGCATGGGGCTGGTGGCGGCGATTGAACGATACCAAGCGTGCGAGCAAGCCATGGCGGGACCACAGATGGAAGGTGGCGGCAGCGGGCTCCTTCGCCTGATGCAGCGGGGTTAGCGGCTGGCCGCCGTGAAGTTCCAGCAATTGATCAACGCCGACAACGCGTCCCGTTCTATGAGACCCACCGCAGCCATCCTTCCCCTCCTGCCCTTCCTGCCGGAGGATGACCATGACCAAGATCGACCCCGAATGGCTGGAAGACTTTGACAAGGAGCTCCTCCACCTGTTCGCCATCGACCATCGCGATGCCGGCATGAATGAGTACCTGCTGGGCTGCTACGCAGACCTGCCGCCGCGCGAAGCGGCACTGGCGTTCGGCAACGACTACGACCTGGAGCGCGACGATGCGCTGTGGCCACGGCCGGGATTGGCGCCTCAGATCGAGCGGTGACGTATTCGCCACTCTTTGCATCGCAGCCCCGATAGCGAGCTGTCGCAATTGGGACAGCACCATACCGAAACCGTGCAGCGTGATGCCCATACGCGTGACGGCTTAACATCGCTCGAAAGCCCTGCGCCGCAGGAGATGTGCCGCTTCCCTGCTATGCGACAATCCCGTAAGCGTCAGCATTTGCAGCCTCATTAGCCTGCGACTTCTTGGCATTTGGCATCTGTGCGGGTACACCTTGGCATGCCACCGAAACAGGGTGGCGCGGGTGTCGAAAACCCGTTCTGTAGCGATGTGTTTACGCTTGCCAGCCGGCGTCACCTTTGTGTGGCGCCGGCTGGCAATCCGTTCGCGTTCCATGGCGGGCGGTGCGTGGGGGTCTTCGGACCCACCGGCTTCGCTACAGACCGGTTTTCGAGCCACGCATCGTCCGCCACCTTTATTGGTGGCGCTGCTGTCTGTCCTGTACGGAGCATTGCCATGAACGCATCGGAATTCCGTTCCCTGCACGCGCAGTACGATCCGGCCAACGCCGAGCCGGAGCACGAACTGTCCGCCGATCCCAACGCCTTCGTCGCCACGCTGCGGCGCATTGGGACCGGTGCGGGTTCAGATGGCCAGCCTTGGCCGGAGCGGCATCAGCTGCCTGGGCGTTGTCTGGAACTGGCGGACGCGGACTGCGCTCTGGCGGGCCTGCGTGTGGTGCAGGAGGTGTTGCTGGCAGCGGAGCGCACGCGGCAGAACGGAGCGCCGGAGGAGTACCTGGGGGACCGGGTGATGGAAGGGTTGATGATGGCTTGTGTTGCGTTGACTGCGCAGGTGGCTGAGAGGCTGCAGGTGCGAGAGTAGACCCCTGGCCTACGGGCTCGCCTCCTTGGCCCTCGCAACTGCGTTGAGCGTCAACGCACCTGCAAGGGCCCGCTCCACGGAAAAAAGACCGAACGGAACCTCCATGTCTCGCACTCTAATATCGGTTATTTCATGAGATCCGCCCGAACAGCCAAACAATGCCCAAGCGCATACCGCGTAGTACACGCGAGGGCTCAAGAGCGCTATATAAACACCCACTACCATCTCATAGCGCACGACTCACAACACAGTGCCTCGAGGGCGTCCGGTCAAATGTGATCACCCAGCACCTCATCAATAATGTCATGCGCCTCGAGAAAATCAGAATCCGCCAGTTCATTTTTTGAAGGATCAAGTCCCGCCAAACGAACCTCTTCTAGCACCTGCTGCATGACATCAATTATTCTTCTTGGCGTGATTCTGTTCAACCGCCCCGCGATAAGCGCTATTGCATCGTCCGTGAAAGGAAAGAAATCACTCGCCGAGCCTTCATTAACACGCCACTCAGACATAATACTCTTAACAAAATCAATAGCCGCATCGCGATCCATGGTATCGAGATGAATTCTTTTCTGAATCCGCTCAAGAAGGTATTCATAGAAAATTGACGACATATCTGCTATTTCTGCAGAGAGACCTATCGCGATTCCGAACCTACTCGGACAGGAGTCATATATATGACGAAGAATATCATTAATGTCCCGAGCCTCCTTACCGGTAGCCCTTATAAGGTCGTCCATCTCATCGATCATCAGATAAACTGCGCTTTTAAAGCGTCGCGCATCATCACCAACCTTAATATCACTGACAACCAGATTTACGATTGCCGTGAACTTTGTCATAGCCTCGTAATCAGTCAGTTTTTCTGGACAAAGTAGCCGCCTCAGCTCATCCTGTGTGGAACACTCGTATATTTCATGTGCCAGCCGAGCCAGATCTGCCTGCGAGTAAAGTCGACGCAAGGCCTCCTCGTCACGCAGATCCGCCAAATTAGAATCAGACTCTCTGAGCTTGCTGATCACTCCACTAAGGAAGTTTCTGAATGCCCACAGGTCATTTACGTAGCCAGACTTGCCTACTATATCTGCCCGATATGCGCCGGCGAATGTAAGCGTGCCTTTGTCCTTCCTAAGGCTCGATATGTAATAAGCCAAGGAGTTGAATTCACCCTTCGCCCTGTGCGTTATCTCATTTATGGCCCATAGCAGCCCATGGGATTTACCGGTGCCGTATTGACCATAGAGCATCACAAAATTAACATTCCCAACTTGATCCGCACGAGATCTTGTCAGGAACTTCATCATCTGATTTCTTTGTTTCTCGTATCCGACCCAGATCCCAATTCGAGGGTCCCCACTATAGATTGGTTGGGATCGAAAAGGATTATCCTTGAGGTTCGAAGCAGAATAAAACGCTTCCGGAGCCAGTATGGTCATGTTCAGTTATTCCCAGCTAGAGAGTTTCGCACACCAATAACATCCAATGATCGCGCCGCGAGTGCAGTCGCGTAGTCGTCCGCATGCACAAGATCGAAATCTATAATCTCATAAAGAAGATTGTCATTAAGAGTCGAACTCGCCTCCATGCACTCCATTGTGAGCGCTGCGGAGCCAAGATACGCCGCGTCCGCCAACCCAGACGTCTCGGCCTGATAGTCACTTCCATCCTTCAGCTTGAAGATGAACAGATTTGCCTCAATAGCCTCATTAAAGAGGAAATTGATACCGTTAGCTTCTAAGCTAGAGAACTCTTTCAGCAGTTCCAGCGATCTCGGTGGGCGAGTGATAATTGTCACGTTAGCCCCCTCGTCGCAGAGATCATACAGCACCCGACCAAGCCTAGTTGTGGCAGCGAGACACCTCGGCTCAACCGTGTGACTGATCATGACAATCTCCTTATGCGGACACATCCGCCTAGAAAGAATCTTAGCTTGTAGTTCTGATTCGACCAAACTGCTAAGAAACCTTCGCCTTGCTGCGACAGTAGCGGTAGCTGCACTCACCGATACACGCACCCCGTCGTCCGCAACTCTAGTCATTGGGTGAACTTCGAGAGATACTTTTGGAGGATTCAACCTATCCTCGATGCTATGCTCACCTGCACGATAGAGGTAAACATCATCAGCACGACGGATAAATATCGCCCTCCAACCAGTTGTTCCTCTACTTATGTATCGAATCCATGCATCGTCGATACCATCGTATCGATGATCATCCTTATCTGATCTGAACAAGCCATTCTCATCAAATACTTTACTTAGCGCTCTTTTTGCAAAAGCAGGATCCGAATGATTCCTGAGATCAGAGACAAATTTATCATATAAATATAGCGCCACTCCTTAGCCCCTCCTTATCACGATAGAACCTTCACTTTGTCGTGATGGCCTGAACTCCAATCTGCGCGAATCCTTTTCAACTATCGACACCACCTCATCGACGAAATGATCGCCACCATTATCCAAACAGGACATTCCGAGTGCAGCCAGTCTAGCCACTCGAAGCGGGAGCTCCACTCGAACCATTGCACGATGGGGACTCAGCTGCCGGTACACAGAATAGATACTAGTCAACCATTCTAATGTACTAAGGTGCGTCTCCTCAGCAGTTCCGAACTCAGAATCTACAAATACGCCTTTCAGCCCACGAATGATTTCGAGCCTAGATGGACAAACCCAACTTGCCTCGCTAGGCTGAACGCCAAGAACGGCCATTTCGTCAGCATAGGGCCAGAAAGTGTAGCTCTTCCCCACATACTGGGACTTGCTTTGAAAGAGCGCCAGCAAGCGCGTACCACGCTCGGTTGCCTTGCCATCAGAAGAGATCAGACCGAGATCCCTGCTCCAATCTCGGCGGCGAGCCGGGACCTTCCGCATGTAGTCATCACTGATTTCGATTCCAGTGCTCGGCGCCTTAAGCAGCGGCCCTCGCGACTCATCCAGTGGACCGCTACGCCTTAACGCATGGACCCCAAGTCCAGCAGCGCGACCGCCGACGTTACCCTGCTGATTCTCGATTGTTATAATTCGATCTATCCGCTCCGCCGCGATCGGCGAGCTTAGAGTAATCTTTGCCGAAGCGCGCTTCGCAACAACCATAGACTTTAGGGATTCTCGAACCTTCGCAGGCACATACGATGAGGCCAGGCAATTTAAGAACACGTCACCATCGCCCGACAGGATCGAGTAGGCAAGAATTGGGGCGATTGCTTTTTCGAATTGCGCATCACTAAGATTAATTCTTAGAATCGCCAAAGCATCCAACGTCGGCAGAACAAAAACAGAATTAGATTCAACTTTAATTAGATCCAATGCACTTAGAAAGTCATATATATTGGCAGTTCTCAGACCCCAGCCGCCGTCGCAAGGACTTGACTCCAACAGCCTCTGTAGTGAACCCGAGGTCAACTCTTTGGTGGAAGCATATATATGAACAAGCCCGGAAACCCGAGACAAAGTATTCTCTAGACCGACCGAGTATCCTATTTTTCGAATAAGGATTCGATACGGATCACGATGGATTGTACCCGCCATGCGATGTAATCCTTGGTCTAATTGAAACGATCACGGTCCTGCTGGTGGAGTTATCCCCTACGAAGCACTCACCAGAATCCAAAAGCCTGAGCATATCCCCGAAGTCGCTAACGGTTGATCCTGCGACCTTCATCGATGAGAGGACTTTTGTCGGAATTCTATTCGAAGCAGCACTGATGTCACTTTGAAACGTTAGACGGTGATTTATGCTCAGGTTGACCTGACTGAGAATTCGATCGTCAATTGCAGATGGCTGCTGTGTTGCCATCACTAGTGATAGTCCGGCGTCTCTTCCTCGCTTGACATACTCGACAAGCGCGTCGCGAGCAGGTGAAGGAGCGTCCTTAGGTACCACAATGTGAGCTTCATCGATAAATAGCCATGCCTTGCCAGGAAGGCCACCCTCGCCATCTCCATTTCCGAAGAATGCATTAGCCTTCTTCCGCGAATGATGCTTACCCATTTCTCTAAACATCTTTCTAGCGATCATAGCCGCGACGATTGACTTATCCTCATTTCGAATGTCGCGTATCATCAGCACACTACATCTCCCGGGAGTCAGCAACTCCCGCATGTCGAGACCTCTTCTTGAAAAGAGCGCTGTTCGCTCAACATCTCTCAGCTTGTAAATAACCGCATTTCTTGTTGACTCCGCTGTACTCGCGAGACTGGCGCTCGACTCAATATGGCGAATCATGTCAGCAACATCATAGGACTTGCCTTCCAAGGCCTCGACGCATTGCGAGATTATATGGCCCTGGGGGCTATATAGTGGTTGCCCAATGAGAGTGCACCACTCCTCCGGCAGTACATCTCCAGCAGTTAACTGAAAACATACTTCTTTACCTGTAACGGCCTCAGTCCCCCTAGGAATGTAGACTTTGCAGTTCGAAAGGCTGTTCGGGCTCAGATTCCATCTCTTGAGATCCGCGATCTGCTCATCATTCTCCTTTATTCCAGCACGGGGTTCGTATGAAAGGGTCCAGAATTGATTCTGCATATCCAGCAGTATTGAACACTGGGGATCCACACCAGATTGGATCACACTAGGCACTGTTAGTGCACCAATTCCTTCCAATATGACGCCAAGATCAAAGCTCTTTCCTGACCCCCGCGTGCCGGATATATATATTACGTGCGGATAATCAATATCCAGCCACACTCCCGATCCCAACAGGTTTCGAGCAGGCGTATTCTCAATTACCTGACCAATATATACAAGGCCGTTAAGATCCTTCTTTTTTTTGCTCGACCTACCAATAATTACACCCTGCCCTTTAGGAGGACCTGCCAACTTAACGACAGGATCTGCGGTATTGTAGACAGCTCGATCAATTGAAGGCCCAATGCCACTAGGCAGAGAATCCGATGTAGTCTTCATTATACTCCTTGTATGACATCTGACTAACCTCACCCCCAAGACGCAGGTAGATCACCCGAGTCGGATTTAGCGCATCAATAAAGTGGCCGTGATTTGCCGCTGCCACAAATGCGATCCTCCCCACTCTGTTCACATGTTTTCTGAGGCTATGGGCAACTATACGTGCCGTAAGCGGATCAAGATCGGAACAGAACTCATCGATCAACCAGACACTAGCATCACCGAGCAGAAGGTTAGCAAGCATTGCCCGATACTGCTGCCCCCTACTTAGCAGGTTGAATGGCTTGACCAAGGCAAAGGCCTCCGATAAGCCCACCTCACTCAGTGCGCCCAAAGCTCTCTTGACCGAGGATCTTTCGGCAAGAATGTCGAAAATAGCACCGTCGCTTGGGAGCGGGCTTAGCCATTGCACCGTATAATCATTCGTGCTCTTGATATCAATCAATAATGACGCAGAGCTAGGCGCATTGCTGGAATCGAGAGCAGATAGAAGAGCGCTCTTCCCCGTGCCGCTCGATCCAGCTATCAATATTACATTCCCTGCAGAAGCCTCAATATCAATTCTAGACACGATTTTGGCTTTCAGTCTCGCGCCCTGAATTCCAAAACAATTAAGTATTATCCTTGAACTTTCCGTCTGACTTACTTCGTAATCGGAAGCAATCTCAAGCCCTCTCACTTCTACCTTAGCCCCGCCCAACTTCGCCTCATTTTCCCTGACACTTGGCGGAGGAAGATGTTGTTCCACAAAGTCCTGTGAAGGGCCATCCAAACCACAAATGTAGTACGGGATTGGAAACCTCAGGACTTTACCAAATATCACCCACTCCAGCGGATTCAACTCACCCACCGGATTGTCCGACTTCGTAATTTCCTGAAGCCTAGATAAGACATCATCAAAATCACTACCCGTTTCTTCACAATACCTCAGAAGAACTGTAAGATATTTCTTCTGAAGACTCATTATTCCGGAAGTGACCTCATACCCTCTAGACATACTCACAAGATCACGCACCACACGAGATATATTACCCTCAGTATTTCCCGCCAGCCGGAACCCTGATCGACCAACAAAATCTATATGATTCAGCATTTCTGCGGATATTTCCATAAACAGCGGACGCACACCACCAATATGCCACCGCTCCCGCGAGTACTGCTTTGCTTGATCGATTAACAATCTAGATATCCCTAGCCCTCTTAGCTCCGGATGGACAACAACTCTAGCGATGCGCACGATGCAGTTGACGTGCTTTCGCATTGCATGCTGATCCCATGTATCCCATGAGATGGGGCGGCTAGGATGGCTGAAGCCATGCCCGAACAGTGTGTGACGGGGCTTTGCCATTAGCAAAGGCATCTGAAGCTCGATGTATCCAGCCGGCATTCTCACCCCCCCTTCTTTTGTGAAGGCAAGCAATACCGCCTTGCGGCCACCGGATGAGAGCTTCGACGACGAAGAATCATCATCGGAAATGGCGGACTTATAGTGAAATCGCTCAAGATACTCAAAGTCCTGGCGATCAGCCTCGTCGGTTATCTCCTTAACTTTGAATTTGAATATTCTCTTTCCTAGCGAACGCGAACTTTCACTCGAGAATGGAGGTGCAATTCTTATGCGATCGGCATCATCCTCGGCCGATGCTGCGAAGATACTCTTGGGCTTCTCCGGATCAATCACGACCCGGTCCCCTTTCCCCAGCAGCGCATAACGGTGAAGTCGAATTATCTGCGTGCCGCCTCGACCATCTTCGATGGTTAGGCGCCTCTCGGCACCGCGGATGCTGACTGATCGAGATTTGTAGAATTGTAATTTGGACACGGTGCGCTTTTGCTTATCCCGTAGGCCAATCGGCCTCAACATTAATTATCGTGGTTGCCCGCTACTAAGTTAGCTCCCGCCGATGTGATAGTGCTCGCGGCAGCTCTACCACATCCGCCCCGTTGTAGAGAAGCCTTAGACTTCAGTTGTGCAGGTTGAAGATCCGGCTACATTCTGGAGGGACAGGGACCTCGGTGCTACTACTAGCGAGCTTGCAGGTCGTTTCAGAAGAACTGCAGCTAGCCGACGACTTTGTAGAAGCACGAAGGGCGGCCAATGGCCGCCCTTCGCGATTGCAGCTACTCTTTCAATCAAACCCCAACAGGATTAGCCTTCTCCGGATCAATCTTGTACTGCTTGATCGCCCGGGCCACATCCTTCGCGGTCATCTTCCCATCCTTCGCCAGCGCCGCAATCGCGGCATGCGCGATGTAGTACCGGTCCACTTCAAAGAACCGACGCAGGTTCGCACGCGTATCCGAACGGCCGAACCCATCGGTACCCAGCACCGTGTACGACATCGGCACGAACGCGCGGATCTGGTCCGCATACGCACGCACGTAGTCGGTGGCGGCAATCGCCGGGCCCTGGCGGCCTTCCAGCAGCTCGGTCACGTAGGCCTTGCGCTGCTCACCTTCCGGATGCAGGCGGTTGGCACGTTCCACGTCGAAACCATCGCGACGCAGTTCGTTGAAGCTCGGGCAGCTCCAGATGTCGGCGGTCACGCCGAAGTCCTTGTCCAGCAGCTCGGCCGCGGCAATGGCTTCACGCAGGATGGTGCCCGAACCCAGCAGCTGCACGCGCAGCTCGCCCTTCTTCGGCTTGCCAGCGTCGGTCAGCAGGTACATGCCCTTGACGATGCCTTCGGCCGCACCTTCCGGCATTTCCGGGTGGGTGTAGTTCTCGTTCATCAGGGTGACGTAGTAGTACTCGTCAATCTGATCTTCCATCATCGCCTTGGTGCCGTGCTGCAGGATCACCGTCACTTCGAAGCCGAAGGTCGGGTCATAGCTGCGCACGTTCGGAATGCCGCCCGCCACGATGTGGCTGAAGCCATCTTCGTGCTGCAGGCCTTCACCGTTCAGCGTGGTGCGGCCGGCAGTACCACCCAGCAGGAAGCCGCGGGTACGCATGTCCGCGGCCTGCCAGGCGATGTCACCCACGCGCTGGAAGCCGAACATCGAGTAGTAGATGTAGAACGGCAGCATCGGCACGTTGCTGACCGAGTAGCTGGTACCGGCGGCCATCCACGAGCTGATCGCGCCCGGCTCGCTGATGCCCTGCTGCAGCACCTGGCCGCTCTGGTCTTCGCGGTAGAACATCAGCTGGTCGGCGTCGACCGGCTTGTACTTCTGGCCGAACGGCGCGTAGATGCCGATCTGGCGGAACAGGCCTTCC
This sequence comes from Stenotrophomonas sp. STEN046, assembly GCF_056759755.1. NCBI lineage: Bacteria > Pseudomonadati > Pseudomonadota > Gammaproteobacteria > Lysobacterales > Lysobacteraceae > Stenotrophomonas > Stenotrophomonas sp. STEN046. The sequence continues at coordinate 7,751 of NZ_JBRRDR010000037.1, read as the reverse complement.
ATGCCGAAGGTACGGGCTTCGTCGGCCACGATCGGCACGATGTGCGGGCCCAGTTCCTTGTCGCGCAGGGTGATGTTCAGGCTCTGCACGAAGGCCATGGTGGTGGAGTAGCTGCGCTCGCCGCTGCTCTTCAGCAGGCGCTCGTAGCTTTCCAGCTTCGGCGCGACAAAGCTCTTCTCGGCCTTGCGGCGGCGCTGCGGCAGGTAACCACCCAGGGCACCACGGCGCTCCTGCAGGTACTGCACTTCCGGCGAATCCGGGCCCGGGTGGTAGAACGGCACCTGGCCATCGGCCAGCTGCGCGTCGGTCACCGGAATGTTGAAGCGGTCGCGGAAGTGGCGCACCGCTTCGTCGTCCAGCTTCTTGGTCTGGTGGGTCGGGTTCAGCGCTTCACCGGCGCTGCCCATGCCGTAACCCTTCACGGTCTTGGCCAGGATGACGGTCGGCATGCCGGTGGTGTTCACGGCCTGGTGGTAGGCGGCGTACACCTTGTGCGGGTCGTGGCCACCACGGTTCAGGCGCCAGATGTCGTCGTCGGAAAGACCGGCCACCATCGCAGCGGTTTCCGGGTACTTGCCGAAGAAATGCTCGCGCGTGTACGCGCCACCGAAGGCCTTGCAGTTCTGGTATTCGCCGTCGACGGTTTCCATCATCAGCTTCTTCAGGACGCCATTGGTGTCCTTGGCCAGCAGGGCATCCCAGTAACCGCCCCACAGCAGCTTGATGACATTCCAGCCGCCGCCACGGAACACGCCTTCCAGTTCCTGGATGATCTTGCCGTTGCCGCGCACCGGGCCGTCCAGGCGCTGCAGGTTGCAGTTCACCACGAAGATCAGGTTGTCCAGGCCTTCACGGCCGGCCAGCGCGATGGCGCCCAGGGTTTCCGGCTCGTCGCTCTCGCCGTCGCCGATGAAGCACCACACCTTGCGGTCGGACTTCTCGATCAGGCCACGGTTTTCCAGGTAACGCAGGAACTGCGCCTGGTAGATGGCGGCCAGCGGGCCCAGGCCCATCGACACGGTGGGGGTCTGCCAGTAATCGGGCATCAGCCACGGATGCGGGTACGACGACAGGCCGCCGCCGTCCACTTCCATGCGGAACTTGTCCAGCTGTTCTTCATTGATGCGGCCTTCCAGGAAGGAACGCGCATAGATGCCCGGGGCGCTGTGGCCCTGGATGAACAGCAGGTCGCCCGGGTGGTTTTCGCTCGGGGCGCGCCAGAAGTGGTTGAAGCCCACGTCGTACAGCGTGGCGCCAGAGGCGAACGAGGCGATGTGGCCGCCCAGGTCACCCGGCTTGCGGTTGGCGCGCACCACGGTGGCCATCGCGTTCCAGCGGATGATGGAGCGGATGCGCCATTCCAGCTCGGCATTGCCGGGGCTCTTGGCCTCCAGCTGCGGCTCGATGGTGTTGACGTATTCGGTAGTGGGAGAGAACGGCAGATAGGCGCCCGAACGACGGGTCAGTTCCACCATGCCTTCCAGCAGCTGATGCGCGCGCTCGGAGCCCTCGACATCAATAACGGCCTTCAACGACTCGATCCACTCCTGGGTTTCCACAGGATTCGGGTCGTTGTTCAGCACCTCGTTCAACCAGTTCATTAGCGCTCCCATTACCGCACGCACGCGCGCGACTGTTGATAGATTTCTAGACCGCAAAGTGTAGCGCACCAAGGGCTTTCGTCACTTGGCTACGCAGGCGTATGGATGCAACCGGCCAGTGTCCGCAAGGGCTGTCCCGGGTCAGCCGGCGGTGGCACAAGCCCCTGCCGCAGGCCGTTGTGGCGGCCTGCAAGGGCTGCGCCAGTTGTCGCCTGCGGCCCGCTGCGCCCATACGCAGGACGCAGTGTTACTGCCACCGATGACCGTTGTGGGCCAAGGCCGGCACCGCGTAGGCGTTGTCTGACGGCCTCCCGCTGAACCCGCGACAACGTGTCGCGCCTCCCTCTCGACGCCGGCCATGTGCCTGCGCAGGGTTGGCGGCGAGCAGGCCCCTTCCCGCGGAGTACCGCATGTCTGCTGCGCCCCTGCTGCCGGGGCCCGTCGTTGCGCGGCCCGCCAGGGATGACAGGCCGCGCAACGGTGGCTTGCGCGCTACGCACGCTTGCCCTTTCCCCTTGCTGCGCTTGACGCCATGGCCCGATTTGCCAAGCAGTCTGGCCGAAACCGTACTTGTCGGGTACGGCTTATCGATATATCGTTTGCATCACACGTTACCGATATATCGAAATGGGCCGACCCGCTTCCCCCAAGAGCCGCACCGACGATGCCGCGGTGCCCCGCCGCAACGGCCAGCCGCGCGTGCTCAGCCGTGGCGACCTGCGCCTGCTGGTGCTGGCACTGATCGGCGAGCAGCCGCGCCATGGCTACGAACTGATGCAGCACGTCAGCACCATGTTCATGCAGGCCTACACCCCCAGCGCCGGCACCATGTACCCGCTGCTGGCCAGCTTCGAGCAGGCCGGCTGGGTGGAATCGGAAGAGGTGGATGGCCGTCGTGTGTTCCGCATCACCAGCGCCGGCGAGTTCGAACTGAAGGTGCAGCGCACCCAGGTGCGGCTGGCGCAGCGTCGCGCGTTCGACCGCGCCCGCGAGATCACCAAGGCATCGCTGCCGGCGCCGCTGGCCAGCGCACTGCGCGAGTTCAAGCGGGCGCTGGTGCACCACCACGGCCGCTGGGCCGATGGCGAGGCCGAGCAGGTGGCCGCACTGCTGTCGCGCGCCTCGGCGCTGATCAACGGCCAGACCGGTAATGCCTCCGATCCCTTTTCAATGACCCAGCCAGACTGAATCCAGCCAGGTCTTCCCCCATGCCGCGCGCCCCACGCGCGACCTACCTCTGACAGGTAACCCCATGACCGAACATGAAAATACGCGCCTGCGCCTGGATGTGCGCTTCCGCGAACTGACCGTGCTGCGCAGCGAAACCGTGACCCCGCACATGCGCCGCATCGTGCTGGGTGGCGAGGATCTGGCCGGTTTCGATTCGCCCGGCGCCGACGACCACATCAAGCTGTTCTTCCCCAACGCCAGCGGCGAAATGGTGCTGCCGGTGCTGACCGCCGAGGGCCGCAGCTACCCCGATGGCAAGCAGCCCTCGCCGGCGCGCGACTACACCCCGCGCTGGTGGAACCACGAAACCGGCGAGCTGGCCATCGACTTCGTGCTGCACGACCAGGGCATTGCCGGGCCCTGGGCCGAACGTGCGCAGCCGGGCGACACGCTGGTGATCGGCGGCCCGCGCGGCTCGTTCGTGGTGGCCGACAGCTACGACGCCTACGTGCTGATTGGCGATGAAACCGCGCTGCCGGCCATCGCCCGCTGGCTGGATGTGCTACCCGATGGTGCCGAGGTGCAGGCATACATCGAGGTGGCCGACGAAGACGAACGCCAGGACCTGCCGCAGTACGAGAACGTGCGCATCCAGTGGCTGGAGCGCAATGGCTTTCCGGCCGCCAGCAGCACGCTGCTGGAAGACATGCTGACCGACTTCGAGGCCCCCGAGGGCGATGTGTTCTATTGGATCGCCACCGAATCACGCCGCGCGCGCATGATGCGCAAGTTCATTGAAGGCCACCTGGGTGTGCCGCGCGACTGGATCCGCTCGACCGGTTACTGGAAGGCGCATCCGGACGAAACCGACGGCGATTGACCGGCAGTACGGTGGGTGCGGACCGTTGGTCCGCACACTCCTGCTACTGGGTTTCCACCACGCCGGGCGCAGCCCCTCGCGTCCACCCAAACCGGTGCGCGGCCCAGATTTCCAGCGCCACCAGCAGCGCGATGATCAGCAGCGGCAGAATCAGGCCGAAGTACACGCCCGGCATCATGCCGTTGATCTGTGCCTTCACCAGCCGCAGTACACCACGCGTGTGCAGCAGCTCATCCATGCGCATGGTCAGTGCCTCGCGCACCACCTTCGGCTCCAGCCCGACCGTGCCGGCCTTGTCGATCAGCGTGTCTTCCACCGCTGCACGCAACAGCCCCGCACGCACCTTGCCGATCACCCAGCCCACGGCGCGTGCCATCGGGCCGTTGCCCAGCGTGTCCACGCCAGGCAGCGGGTGCTCGCTCAGGTAGGTGGTGGCCAGCGCATCGGCAATGTCGCCCACCGTGCCCTGGCTCTGCAGGGCCGCGCGCATGCGTTCGTCTTCCAGCGAAGCGGTGAAGCCTGCGCTCCAGCCTTCCACCATGGTCTGCAGGTGTGGCTGGAAATGATCGAGCTGCTTGAACAGCGCGCGGTGTGCGCCGGCACTGAAACCCAGCTGCAGGCCGAAGAACGCCGTGGCCAGCGGCAGCAGCAGCATGTACGAGGCCAGCAGCCAGTGATGCCAGCGCCGTTGCCGCTGCAGCCAGCCGCGCCGGTGTAGCGCGCGCCAGGCGAAGATGCCCAGCGCCAGGCCGAGCAGCGTGCCGAGCAGACTGCCGCCGATGAGATCGAGCACGCTCAGGCCGGTCCAGAATTCGCCGAGCCAGTACTGCGCTTCCTGCATGGTGTTTCCTTCCGTGGTTCAGTGCGGCCGCCATGGTAACCGCGACCCCATGCGACAATCGCGCTCCTTTCCTGCACCAACGAGGCCCCACGTGGGCAAACTGACTCTTAGCGGCGTGGACACACTGCGCACCCGGCTGGCCGATGACGCGGCCTGCGACGCAGCGCTGTCCACCTTCGCCGAGCCCGCCGCGCTGCGCGAGCCGCTGCGTGCGCTGGTGGAGGCGCAACACCGCTATCTGCAGGCCGAGAATGAAGTGGCACAGGTGGCCGACATCCTGCGCCGCGACCAGAAGTACGCGCCGGTCGGTCGCCCTTCGATCAACATCGTGCAGCTGCGCAAGCAGCAGGCGGCCACCCGCCAGGCCGCGCTGATCGCCCGCCAGGTGGTGGCGCAGGCCGCACAGACCTTCGTGCGCGCAAGCGCCATGACGGTCAAAGCCAAGCACAGCCCGAGTGAGGCGTGTGCGGCATGGTTGGCCACGCTGCGCTGAGGGATCGTGCGGACCAACGGTCCGCACCCACCCAATGCAGGTTGGCACCTACCGGGTAGTGCCGGCCGCTGGCCGGCAACCCCATCAGCATCGGGCTCCTCGCATGCAGCCGGCCAGCGGCCGGCTCTACCAGAATCCAAAAAGAAGGCCCGCTTTTCAGCGGGCCTTCTGCCTTCTCACGACGAGTGAGCGGGTTGCATCACGCAGCCGGCTTTTCGCCGGTCGCTTCGGTGGTGATGCGGATCTTCACTTCATCGCTGACGTTCGGGGCGTAGGCGCCGACGCCGAAATCGCTGCGCTTCAGCGTGGTGGTGGCATCGAAGCCGGCGGCCGGAACCTTGGCCATCGGGTGCTCGCCGCCGCCGTTCACGGTGACGTCCAGGGTGACCGGCTTGGTGATGCCCTTGATGGTCAGGTCGCCGGTGACGGTCAGCTTGTTGGTGCCGGCCGATTCCACCTTGGTGCTCTTGAATTCAGCAGCCGGGAACTTGCCGGCGTCGAAGAAGTCGGCGCTCTTCAGGTGTTCGTCGAACTTGGCGGTGAAGCTGTTCAGGCCGCTCAGCGGCAGCTTCACGGTGACGGTGGACTTGGTGACGTCGGTGGCGTCGTACACCAGGGTGCCTTCGGCGTTGCCGAAGTGCGCGCTCGGGTTGGAGAAGCCGAAGTGGCTCCACTGCGCCAGCACGTCGGTGTGGGTCGGGTCGAGCTTGTAGGTGCCCGAGGCGATCTGGATCGCTTCGGCCGCCGGGGCGGCAGCAGCGGCATCGGCAGCCGGGGTAGCAGCCTGTTCGGTGGTGGCCGGGGCGGCGGCATCAGCAGCCGGGGCAGCGGTGTCGGCCGGCTTGGAGCAGGCGGCGATGGCCAGGGTCAGGGCCAGCGGCAGCAGCAGTTTACGGGTGGCGCTCATCTCAGGAACTCTCCGGATCGTAGGGTGGGTACAGCAGGGACCGCCAAGGGGGCGGCCCGGAATCGATACAGCGACTTACGCGATGCGCGCCGCTTCGTCGAACGACAGGCGCGGCAGACGGGGGAACAGGCCCGAATCGTCACCGTACCCCAGGTTGACCAGGAAATTCGACTTGATGCTGGTGCCGGCGAAGAAGGCTTCATCAACCTTGGCGTTGTCGAAGCCGGACATCGGGCCGGCATCCAGGCCCAGCGCGCGCGCGGCCAGGATCAGGTAGGCGCCCTGCAGGCTGCCGTTGCGGAACGCGCCTTCGTGGCGGCCTTCGCGCGGGCCGTCGAACCAGGCCTTGGCATCGGTGTGCGGGAACAGGTACGGCAGCTTCTCGTGGAAATCCTGGTCGAAGGCCACGATGACGGTGACCGGCGCGGCCAGGGTCTTGCCGTGGTTGCCCTCAGACAGCGCCGGGGCCAGCTTGGCCTTGGCCTCGGCCGACTTCACGAACACGAAGCGGGCCGGGCTGCCGTTGGCCGCGGTGGGGCCGAACTTCAGCAGGTCGTACAGGGCGTGCAGCTGGGCGTCTTCGACCGGGGTGTCGAGGAAGGCATTCTGGGTGCGTGCAGTGCGGAACAACTGGTCCAGTGCAGCAGCGTCGAGCGCGTGGGACATCGGTGGATCTCCAGGGCGGCTAAGGTCAGTGCCCGCGGGCGGCGCGGGGCGAATCATCGAGCCGCAGTGTAGAGTGTCGCGACTGTTGCAACACCCAGCAGGACTGAAACGAATTAATGCCAATGGTGAAACGATCGAGCACGCCATGGACGGTCACCGACGGCCGCGCCGGCAACGTCCGGCAGGCGGTTGCGCTGGCCTCGGCACTGCGCCTGGGCACCCATCGACCGCTGCTGCTGCAACCCCGCGCGCCATGGCGCTGGCTGGCACCGCGGCGCCTGCCCGGGGATGTGAATGGCTACGGCGAGGCATTAGCGACACTCGCTGCCGAGCCCCCGGCACTGGCCATCGGGTGTGGCCGCCAGGCCGCCGCTGCGCTGCGCGTACTGCGTGCGCGCGGCAGCCAGGTGGTGCAGATTCTTGACCCGCGCATCGGTGCCCGCCACTGGGATGTGGTGGTGGTGCCCGAGCACGACGCCCTGCGTGGCAGCAACGTGCTGACCCTGGTTGGCAGCCTGAACCCGGTGGACGATGACTGGCTGGCCTGGGGCCGCGCGGCGTTCGCCAGCTTCAGCACCCTGCCCGGCCCACGCACCGCGCTGCTGGTGGGCGGACCGACGCCGCTGGCCCCGTGGGACCAGCCGGCGATGGTGGGTGTGTTCCAGGCCCTGGCCGCGCAGATCCGCAGCGAAGGCGGCAGCCTGCTGGCCACCACCTCGCGACGGACGCCGCCGGCACTGGCCGAGATTCTGCGCGCCACCTTCGCCGATCTGCCGCATGTGATCTGGGGTGATGGCGGCGATGGCGTGAACCCGTATGCGGGCCTGCTGGGCTGGGCCAACCGGGTGGTGGTGTCGCCCGATTCGGTGAACCTGCTTTCCGAGGCCAGCGCTACGCGCATGCCGGTGATGGTCGCCCTGCCCGGCACCGCGCAGGGGCGGCTTGCGCGTTTCCAGCAGCAGCTGCGCGAGCGCGGCCGGTTGCAGCCGCACTGGCTGGACTGGCAATACGACCGCATCGAGCCGCTGCGCGAAACATCACGGATTGCGGCCGAGGTGAAAGCGCGTCTCGCACTCCGGTAGTGGGGGGGGCGGGCGGGGCGGGAAGACGGGGGCCCCAACACCCGACGGGGTTGGGGGGCGGGGGCCGCGCGCACCGCCGGCCGCCCCCGGGCGATCTGACAGGGTGGGCGC
>NZ_JBRRDR010000036.1:0-48193 GCF_056759755.1 Stenotrophomonas sp. STEN046 | reverse complement strand
GGAACAAGCCAGCCAGTCCATCGCTGCTTACATCCACGGCTTCTACAATCCAGCCCGGCTACACTCGGCGCTGGGCTACCATTCGCCTAACAACTACGCCCGGCAGCTCAGGACTGCCGCCTGAAACGGCTTCATGGCGTCCGTTTTCAGGGAGCCAGATCAGGAACCCCCATGCCAACCAAGGTTGGCAGCTACCAGGGGCAGGCTGCCTGCAGTAGATCCACGCCATGCGTGGATGCCCCCCGCGCTGGAACCCCGATGCCAACGAAGGTTGGCAGCTACCAAAGGCAGGCTGTCTGCAGTAGATCCACGCCATGCGTGGATGCCCCCGCGCCGGAACTCCGATGCCAACCAAGGTTGGCAGCTACCAAGGGCAGGCTGCCGACAGTTGATCCACGCCATGCCTGGATGCTCCCGCGTTGGAACCCCGATGCCAACCAAGGTTGGCAGCTACCGAGGGCAGGCTGCCGGCAGTAGATCCACGCCATGCGTGGATACCGTGCGCCCGCTGTCGTGCACCCAGCGCAAAGAAAAAGGGACGGCGCCCTGCGGGCGCCGTCCCTGCCAGAACATCAGTGTGAACCGCTGATCAGTCTGCCATCGCCGTCTCGCGCTGGCGGAACACCGAAACCGCCTGGTTCAATGCACCGGCCTGTGACTCCAGTTCGCGTGCGGCGGCGGTGGCTTCTTCCACCAGCGCCGCGTTCTGCTGGGTCGCCTGGTCCATCTGCACCACGGTCTGGTTGATCTGTTCAATACCGCTGGACTGCTCCTGCGATGCCGTCGATATCTCGTGCATCAGGTGGCTGACGTCCTCCACGCCGCCGACAATCACACGCATGCGCTGGCCAGCGTCGATGACCAGCTGCGCGCCGTCGCTTACCCGGTGCCCGGCCTCGTCGATCAAGCCCTTGATCTCCTGCGCCGCCGCCGCCGATCGCTGGGCCAGCACGCGCACTTCGCTGGCTACCACCGCGAAGCCGCGGCCCTGTTCACCGGCACGCGCTGCTTCGACCGCGGCGTTGAGCGCCAGGATATTGGTCTGGAAGGCAATGCCGTCGATCACGCCAGTAATATCGCCGATCCGCCTGGAAGCGACCTCGATGGCCTGCATGGTGTCGATCACCCGCTGCATCGCTTGATTGCCGTCGTTCGCTGCGCTCTGGGTGGAGCCTGCCAGCTCGCTGGCCTGTCGGGCATGCGCCGCGTTCTGGCGTACGGTCGCGGTCAGCTCCTCCATGGATGCTGCCGTTTCCTGCAGATGTGCGGCCTGGCGCTCGCTGCGCTCGGACAGCGCACCGTTGCCGGCGGCGATCTCGCTGGCTGCGGTGCTGATGGCCGACGCACACTGCTGGATGTGACCGACCATGGTTGAGAGCTGGCCGGCGGTGACATTGGCGTCGCGCTGGATGGCGGCGAATGCACCGTGGTACTCCCCGTGCATGCGCCGATCGAGGTCGCCGCTGGCCATGGCCGCGAGCATCTGTCGTACTTCATCGACCGTGTTGCCCAGCGTGTCCAGCAGTGTATTGATGCCGCCGGTCAGGCCTTCCAGGAAGCCGGCGCCCTCGCTGGCCTGCAGCCGCTGTTGCAGATCGCCATGTGCAGCGGCATCGACAATGCCGGCCACGGCGTTCTCCAGCACCAGCTCCTGGGTACGGTCGTGCCATTCCACGGCGAAGCCAAGGCGCACGCCCTGCGCGTCGAATACGGGAGTGACCACCTGGGCAAAGTGCACCGGGCCGATCTGTATCTTGCCGTTGTGGGTCACCTGCAGGTTGTTGAGGATGCCGCGGATGCGCTCGGGATTGGCGTGGAAACGATGGATGCTGCTGCCGACCAGGCGTTCGGCATCGAAGTCGGGGAAGGCCTGGCGCAGGTTGGCCTGCTGGTTGCGCAGCAGCGCAACCACGGATCGATTGACGTAGCGGATCACGTGATCGTTGTCGGCGATCATCATTGCCGTCCGCGAAACATCCAGGGCCAGGCGGATCTGCGCATTCTCGCCGTGGCTGTCCAGCTCGCGGGCGCGCTGCGCCTGGACGTGGCGGGCGGTGCTGGCCAGGGCATGCGCCAGCGAACCGGGCGCGTGCCCGGCAGGGTCGGTGTGCTGGCCAAGGTCGGCACCGGTGGCGATATCGCGCGCGAGGGCGGCCAGCCTGCGTGGCCCTTGGCCAAGGGCCTGGCTCTGCTCCCGCAGGCGCAGGGCGGTCTGGCCGAGCAGCACGGCCAGCGCCGCCAGCGCCGCCGCATTGAGCAGCGGCTCGCGCAGCCCTTCGCCCTGCATCAACGGCACCAATGCCGCCAGTACGCCGACGCTGCCGGCCAGCCACAGCGGCAACCGATCGCGATGTCCAAGCAGGGCACCGAGCAACAGTGCAAGCGGCAGGACGGCATTGACTGCGCCGATCCGGCAGAGCAGTGCCAACTGCAATGCCAGCAGCACGGCCAGGCCATTGCGCGCCAGCGGCTGCCCGGCCAACCGCAGACCGAGCCAGGTGGCTGGCAGCGCGGCGGCGGCGACCACGGCGGCTGCCGCTGGCGCGGTACTGCCGATGGCAAGTACCAGACCCAGTGCCGCCAGGCCGACACTGCACAGCAGCAGGCGGCGGTCGCCGCGCTGTGCCAGTTGCTGCAGATAGGGAAGGCGGCCCGGATCGGGCGGACGTGAGGCGACAAGGGACATCGGAAACTCCTGGATCAACGAACGACAACGGCCACGCCGCGCTGCCTGCGGAATGCATGGCAACGGCATGGACGGGAAATGCGTGGGAATGCGCTGCCGGCGGCGGCGCGAGGGACAGGCACCGTGGCCACATCCTGTGGATGACGGAGCAGCAGACGGGACATGCGCGCTTCCTTGCAGAACCAAGAACGAACCGCAGGCATGGTGCGCCCGCAAGCTGCGGGCGCAGGGGCCCGCTACCGTTCTATCGGCCGCGCGGCTGCAGAGTGAAGTGCGCGCGCCAGCGTCTGCTCAGCTGGCGTTGACGCTTCCGTTGAGGAATGCATCGATCACTGCTGCGATCTGCGCGGGATGTTCCATGTGCAGATGATGATTGCCGGGGAACACCGCCAGGCGGCCATCGCGAAGATGCTGCAGGCGTTGGCTGCGCATTGGTTCGGGATAGTAGGACTGCGCGGGAGTGGCGTAGATCACCTGGGTCGGGCAGGCGATGGCCTGCAGCAGGTTGTTGATCTGCCTCTCGCTGAGGCGGATCGCTGTGGGAAGCATCAGGCGCGGGTCGCTGCACCAGCGGTAACCGCCCTCGACCGGCTCCACGCCGCGCTCGACCAGCAGGCGTGCGCAGCCTTCGCTGAGCTGGTTGGTCATCATCCGCGCGCGGACAGGTGCGGCCAGATCGGGGAATACCCGCAGCGGCCTGCGCCCGAGCGCCCGCGTGGCCTGGACGTGCTCGCGCAGGCGGCTGGCGGTTTCCTCTTCCGGCCCGCGCAGGCCGCCGAGCGCTTCGATGGCGACCAGCCGTTCGACACGATCGCTGACCGCCGCGGTGAGGCTGGCGATGCCGGCGCCCATCGAATGGCCGATCAGGGTGAAGCGATCCCAGCCGAGCGCGTCGGCGACATCGAGCACGTGGGTGATCGCCGCCGGCGTGGTGTAGACCGCGCCACTGGGCAGGTGCGCGCTGTGGCCATGTCCGGGCAGGTCGATCGCCACCAGCTCCAGCTGCGGCAGATGCGGCGCCAGCGGTACGAAGCTGGCCGCATTGTCGAGCCAGCCGTGCAGGGCAAGCACGCGCGGACCCGTGCCTGCCTGGCGCAGCCCGGCAACGCGGGCACCGGCAACCTGCAGTTCAAACGGCTGCAGGCTCATGCCAGCGAAGCCACTGCCAGACGTGCCAAGGCACGGGCGTGTTCGGGTTCGGCATTGAGGCAGGGGATGTAGTGCATCTGCGTGCCGCGCTCGGCCAGCGTTTCGGTAAAGCCCATCGCGACCTCTTCCAGTGTCTCCAGGCAGTCGGTGGCGAACCCCGGACAGACCACATCGATCCGCTTCACCCCGGCTTCGGCCAGCGCCCACAGGCTGGGTTCGGCGTAGGGCTGCAGCCAGCGCTCGCGACCGAAGCGCGATTGATATCCCAGCTGCCAGTCATCCGCGCCGAGGCCCAGCGCGCTGGCGATCGCACGTGCGCTGGCTTCGCAGCGCTGCGGATAGGGATCGCCGGCATCGGCCAGGCGCTGCGGAATGCCATGGAAGGAGAACATCAGCTTCTGGCCACGGCCATGCTGCTGCCAGTAGCGCTGGATGGAACCGGCCACGGCGGCGACCCAGTCCGGATCGATCGAATAGTCCTGGACCAGGCTGACCGTGACCTGCGGATGCCTGCGCTGCCACGCGTCCACGCGGTCTTCTATCGAGGCGGTGGTGGTGGTCGAGTACTGCGGATACAGCGGCAGCACCACGATGCGGCGCGCGCCCTCGGCCGCCAGCCGATCCAGCTCGGCACTCAGCGCGGGCTGGCCGTAGCGCATGGCATGGCGCACGCGCAGCGTCGGCAGCAGTGTCTGCATGGCCTGCGCCAAGCGCCGGGTATGGACCATCAGGGGTGACCCTTCCGGTAGCCATACCTGCGCGTACTTGGCAGCGGAGCGGCCACTGCGCAGGGGCAGGATCAGCCCGCGCAGCAAAGGCTGCCACAGCAGTGCCGGGATCGAGACCACGCGCGGGTCGGAGAGGAATTCGGCCAGGTAACGACGTACGGCGGGAGCCGTCGGCGTCTCGGGCGTGCCTAGGTTGACCGCCAATACGGCGGTGTCGGGTGCGTCGAGCATGGGCGCTATTGTCGCCGATTCCATCGCCGCCCCGGTATGCAGCGTTCGGATCGATGTCATCGATGAGGTCAATGTGAGCAGCCAACGCTCATTGGAGATTCATGACAACACTACTAATTTCAGTCACTTGCTATATCTTCCTATGGACTGACTTCTGGAGCCTGCCATGCGTCGCCCGATCCAAGCCCTGCTGATCGCCGCCAGCCTGCTGTCCAGCCAGGCCATGGCCGGACCGCAGGAAGACCAGCGCGCCCGCAATGCGGTGCGTGTACTGGCTGAAATCCAGGAAATCCCTGAACAGGGCATTCCGGACAAGTTGCTCGACGAAGGCCGCGCGGTCATCGTCATTCCCGACACGATCAAGGCCGGACTGGTCATTGGCGGACGCCGTGGCCATGGCCTGATGTCAGTGCGGATGCCCAATGGCGCCTGGTCCAACCCGGTGTTCATCAAACTGACCGGCGGCAGCATCGGCTTCCAGGCCGGTGTGCAGTCGTCCGATGTGGTGCTGGTGTTCCGCAACGACCGCAGCCTGGACAATCTGGTCAACGGCAAGTTCACCCTCGGTGCCGATGCCGGTGTTGCCGCAGGCCCGGTCGGTCGCAACGCTGCCGCCGCCACCGACGGCCAGTTGAAGGCCGAGATCTGGTCGTGGTCGCGTGCCCGCGGCCTGTTCGCCGGCGTCGCCCTGGACGGCGCGATCCTGCAGATCGACGACTCCGCCAACCTGGATGCCTACGGCACCAACACTACTCCGCGCATGATCTTCGAAGGCCGCGCCGCCGGTTCGCCGTCGATGGATGTGGTGGCCTTCCGTGATCGTCTGGAAGAGGCGACCTACGCGGCGCGCAACAACCGCAACGGTGGCACTGCCGCGCCGCGACCGGCCGCAGCATCCGCCCCGGCGCCGGCGCCGGCGCCTGTTCAGGCGGCACCGGCGGCACCGGCCGAAGCGACCACCGCGCCGCTGCAGGCTGTTCCGCAGACCCCGCCGCCGGCCCAGCAGGGTTTCCAGCCGGTCAACGACGGCGAAATCCGCACTGAAACGCTGGGCAACAACTGACTTTCGTCACGCGCGCCGGCTTACAGCCGGTGCGCTATGCTCGACACTCTGATCACTAACGCAACGAGCGACTTATGGGCAGTTTCAGCATCTGGCATTGGTTGGTCGTGCTCGCCATCGTCCTGCTGGTGTTCGGCACCAAGCGCCTGACCAGCGGTGCCAAGGATCTCGGCTCGGCGGTCAAGGAATTCAAGAAGGGCATGCACGACGAGGACAAGTCGAAGCCGCAGCTGGGCGACGAGTCGCGCAGCCAGGACGCCTCGCGCACCGCGCAGGACGAGCACGACCGCAACGCACGTTGATCCGGAGCGGTTGCGGTGTTTGATATCGGCTTCAGCGAACTGCTGGTGATCGCCGTGGTCGCCCTGGTGGTGCTCGGCCCCGAGCGTCTGCCCAAGGCGGCACGCTTTGCCGGGCTGTGGGTGCGCCGCGCGCGCAACCAATGGGATTCGGTCAAGCAGGAACTGGAACGCGAACTCCAGGCCGAGGACATCAAGCGGCAGATGCAGGACGTGCGCCAGGGCATGCAGGACACCGAAAACCAGCTGCGTGCCAGCGGTGAGGCGGTACGCCGCGAGGCCGAGCAGATGCAGCAGCACAGCGATGCGCTGGCGCAGCAGGTTCGCGCGCCGGCGCCAGCGGACCAACCGCCACACCTGGCCGACGCGGCTGTGCCTTCGGCGCCGGAGGCTGATCCACTCGCGCCCACCGCAACCCAGTCCGAGGGCGATCCCGCCCCTGGAGCCCCGGCCGACGTGCCTGCCACCACGGAGCACCGGCCATGAGCGAGCACGACTTTGGCGAAAGCTCGCTGGTTGAACACCTGGTTGAGCTGCGCGCACGCCTGGTACGCGCGCTGCTGGGCCTGGGCGTCATCCTGCTGGGGCTGCTGCCCTTCACCCAGAAGCTGTACAATGCGCTGGCCGAACCGCTGGTTTCGCAGCTGCCCAATGGGCAGACGATGATCGCCACCAATCCGGCCGGTGCCTTCTTCGCACCGTTGAAGCTGACGTTCTTCGTTGCTCTGTTCCTGGCGGTGCCGTGGCTGCTGTACCAGCTGTGGGCATTCGTGGCACCGGGTCTGTATGCGCGCGAGAAGCGCCTGGCCGTGCCGTTGCTGGTGTCGTCGGTGGCGCTGTTCTATACCGGCTGTGCGTTCGCCTACTTCCTGGTGCTGCCAGCGGTGTTCCACTTCCTCACCACGTTCAGCCCGGACGTGATCGCGATCACTCCGGATGCGAACGCTTATCTGGATTTCGTGCTGGCGATCTTCTTCGCCTTCGGCGGCAGCTTTGAACTGCCGGTGGCGATGGTGATCCTGGTGCTGCTGGGCTGGGTGACGCCGCAGCAGTTCAAGGAAGGGCGCGGCTATGCGATTGTCGGCATCTTCGTGCTTGCCGCGATCCTGACCCCGCCGGACGTGGTCTCGCAGCTGATGCTGGCCATCCCGATGTGCCTGCTGTACGAGCTTGGCATCCACGCCGCGCGCTGGCTGGTGCCATCGTCGGTGGTCAAGAAGCCTGCGGCCTGATGCCCGGCGTTCGTGGGGCGAGATGACATCCATCCGCCGGGCATGGCCCGGCGCTACCGTTGAGCCCCGCTCAGGCGTGGAAGACGTCGTTGGCCGGTGGGGTGGTCGGCACCGGCGGTGCGCCACGGCTGCCGCGATGCACGAACATCTGCTTCCAGGCGGCATAGACCGCGCCGACATACAACGGCATCAGCACCGTGGTGAACACCAGCTGCGCGATGAAGGCCGCCGCCAGCGGGCCGCCCACCAGCATGCCGAGCTGGACCACGATCACAAACAGCACATACACGCAGAACGCGGCGATCAGGCCGAGCACGGTGAACACCGCGGTGGCGCCGATGTTCTCGATGCAGCCCTGCAGGCTCAGGCGCAGCGCGTGCATGCCGCTCTGGCGGTCGAACACCACCAGTGCCGGCTGGGTGAACATGGCCAGGGTCAAGGCGACGGCGGTGCAGAACACCAGCAGCATCCACAGTGCGATGCGCTGCGCCGGCAGGTTCGCCACCAGTTCGGCAGCGGTTTCCGGGCTGATCTGCTGCCCGCTGCGGCCGAGCTCCTGCATCTTGGTCATGGTGTCGCTGAAGGCGGCGAAGCCTTCGCGGCCGATCATCAGATACAGCAGCGCGCCGAGCAGCAGCACGACCAGCACCTGGATCGCCAGCGGCACCAGCAGGTGGCTGACGCGGCGGTCGCGGATCGGCTGCAGCAGGTGGCTGGCCAGGCCCGGACGGCCCTGGTCGATCTCGCCCATCGCGTAGAGCATGCCGCCGAACATCACCGGTGAAATCACCAGCGTCATCATCTGCAGGGCGAGGCCGGCAGTGCCGGGCAGCATCGTGCCCAGCAGGGTGACCACCCAGTTCACCAGCAGCCAGGTCAGGCCGATCCGGGCCAGCTGCAGCGGCGCACGCCGATACAGCGAGAACGTATCCAGCAACCACTGGGCGCCCGCCGAGGCTGGCAGCTTGCGAATCTCTTTCATGGACATCCGGGGAGGGACAGGAGGGGCCGGGCGGCTGCCCGTGGCGCCGATTATCCCTGTTTTACCGTCGGCTGGGCTGAAGATGACGACAGCCGCGCCTGGCGGACAAAACGGCGCAACAGCTGGCGCGCCAACGGTGCAGCGCTGACCGCGCGTTCGATGCTGCGCGCGCAGCCGCCATGGCGGCCGATGCAGTCGGCGCGGGCGCGCACGTAGCCGCGCATGTGGCGGGTGGCGAACTCGGGATGGAACTGCACGCCCCAGGCCTGGCGGCCCCAGCGGAAGGCATGGCACCCATCCAGCGGCGAGCGCGCCAGCACGGCGGCCCCTTCGGGCACACGCAGCACGGTCTGCAGATGGGTGGCGTGGGCGGCGAAATGCTGCGGCAGGCCCTGGAACAGCGGGTCCTGTGCAGCCTGCGGGTCCAGTGCCAGCTCGATCGTTCCCGATTCGCGCCCGGCCGGGTTGTAGGCCACTTCGCCGCCCAACGCATGGGCCAGCAGCTGGTGGCCGTAGCAGATGCCGAACACCGGCACGTCGTCGTGCGCGGTCTGGCGCAACCAGGCGGCACTGCGCTCGCTCCATTCGGCGTGGTCGGTGACGAAGGCGGCCGAGCCGGTTACCAGTACCCCGGCATACGCACCGGCATCGGGCAGTGCGTCGCCGTGTTCAACGTCGACCACCACCGTTTCGTGCTCTTCCAGGCCCGCCGCGACCCGGATCCAGTGCGGAAAGCGCCCGTAGCGGCGCAGCGAGGGCACCGGGCGGCCGGTTTCAAGGATCAGGAAGGGTGCTGGATTCATCCGGGGGCGGCAGTACTGACAGGACTTCCTCGATTGTAGTCAGCCCCTGGGCCACCTTTTCAAGCCCGGCCTGGCGCAGGGTTCGCAGTCCTTCAGCACGCGCGGCGCGGTGGAAACCGGCCAGATCCATGTCCGCCCGGATCAGTGCGCGCAGGCGCGAACCCAATGGCAGCAACTCATACAGGCCGATGCGGCCCAGGAATCCGGTACGCCGGCACTCCAGGCAACCCACCGGCCGACAGGGCGTGGCGGCATCTGGATATGCAGCTTGGCTATCAGCCAGCACGGCCCAATCGGTCCTTTCCAGGGTGTGCGGCTGCTTGCAGTGCGGGCACAGGGTGCGCACCAGGCGCTGGGCGAGGATGCCGTTGAGCGTGGATGCCAGCAGGTAATGCGGTACGCCGATGTCGAGCAGGCGGGTGATGGCCGAAGCGGCATCGTTGGTGTGCAGGGTGGACAGCACCAGATGGCCGGTCAACGAAGCCTGCACCGCCATCTGCGCGGTTTCCAGGTCGCGGATCTCACCGATCATGATGATGTCCGGGTCCTGCCGCAGCAGGGTGCGCACGCCGCTGGCGAAGTCCAGGTCGATGTTGGTCTGCACCTGCATCTGGTTGAACTCGGCCGCGATCATTTCGATCGGGTCTTCCACCGTGCACACGTTCACATCGGGCGTGGCCAGCCGCTTCAGCGTGGAATACAGGGTGGTGGTCTTGCCCGAGCCGGTGGGGCCGGTGACCAGCACGATGCCGTGCGGGCGTTCCACCAGCGCGGTCCAGCCGGCTGCTTCCTGCGGGCTGAAACCGAGCTGGTCGATGCTCTTGAAGGCCGCATCCGGGTCGAAGATGCGCATCACGCATTTCTCGCCGAAGGCGGTGGGCATGGTCGACAGGCGCATTTCCACTTCGCGGCCGCCGGGTGAGCGGGTCTTGATGCGGCCGTCCTGCGGGCGCCGGCGCTCGGCCAGGTCCATGCGCCCGAGCACCTTGATGCGACTGACCACGGCGGTCATCACCGCCGGCGGCACTTCGAACACCTTGTGCAGCACGCCGTCGATGCGGAAGCGCATGCGCCCCATCTCGCGGCGCGGCTCCAGGTGGATGTCCGAGGCGCGCTGTTCATAGGCGTACTGCAGCAGCCAGTCGACGATGTGCACGATGTGCTGGTCGTCGGCATTGACGTCGCCGGCACGGCCCAGTTCCACCAGCTGTTCGAAGCTGGGCAGGGTAGTACTGGTCTCGCCGCGTACGTCGCCGCGGGCGCCACGTACCGACCGGGTGACGCCGTAGAACTCCATCGTGTAGCGGTGCAGGTCCAGCGGATTGACCACCGCCAGCTCGATGCGACGACGCGTCAGGTGCTGCAGGTCACGCAGCCATTCCTGGGCCAGCGGTTCGCTGGTGGCCACCAGCACACGCTCGGCGTCCACCGCCAGCGGCAGGAAGCGGTGGCGGCGTGCATAGGCATGCGAAGCCACGGCGGTGACCGAGGCGACGTCGACCCGGGTCGGATCGATGCGCAGGTAGCGGCTGCCGGTGTGCCGGGCCAGCCATTCGGTCAGGCGTTCCAGGGTGAGATCGCCGCCCTCGCTGGCCGCCAGCTTGAGGTTGGACAGCAGCACCAGCGGGTGCACTTCGCTGGCATTGCGCGCGCCCTGCGCGGAAAAACGCATGCGCTCGCGCTCGTGCGCGGCGACCACGCCATCGGCCAGCAACGCGGCAGCCACCTGTTCGAACTGCAGGCGACCGGGCGGCAGTGGTGCCGCGCCTGGCTCGCCGGGCGTGCCTGCCGGCAGCCGGTGTTCCATCTGCCTGCTCCTTCCGGGTACGGAATGCCCCGCAGGTCGGCCGTTATACTAGCGCACCCCTCTGCCGGCCAAGACTCGTCCGCATGTCCGCGACCCCGACCGTTCCGATCACCTTCCAGGGCCTGATCCAGACCCTGAACCAGTTCTGGGCCCAGCAGGGCTGCGTGCTCATCCAGCCGCTCGACCTGGAGGTCGGCGCCGGTACGTTCCACCCGGCCACCTTCCTGCGCGCGATCGGTCCGGAAACCTGGAACGCGGCCTACGTGCAGCCGTCGCGGCGCCCCACCGATGGCCGTTACGGCGAGAACCCCAACCGCCTGCAGCGCTACTACCAGTACCAGGTGGCGATGAAGCCGGCGCCGGACAACATCCAGCAGCTGTACCTGGATTCGCTGAAGGCGGTGGGCATCGATCCGCTGGTGCACGACCTGCGCTTTGTCGAGGACAACTGGGAATCGCCGACCCTGGGCGCCTGGGGACTGGGCTGGGAAGTCTGGCTCAACGGCATGGAGGTGACCCAGTTCACCTACTTCCAGCAGGCCGGTGGCCTGGAGTGCCGGCCGGTGCTGGGCGAGATCACCTATGGTCTCGAGCGCCTGTGCATGTACCTGCAGAACTGCGACAACGTCTATGACCTGGTCTGGACCTACGGTCCGGACGGGCAGCCGGTGACCTACGGCGATGTGTACCACCAGAACGAGGTGGAGCAGAGCACCTACAACTTCGAATATGCCGATGTGGAAGAAATGTTCCACCGCTTCGATGCCTGCGAGCGTGAAGCGCAGAAGCTGGTGGAAGTGAACCTGCCGCTGCCGGCCTACGAACAGGTGATGAAGGCCAGCCACACCTTCAACCTGCTTGATGCGCGCCGTGCGATCAGCGTGACCGAACGCCAGCGCTACATCCTGCGCGTGCGTGCGCTGGCCCAGGCAGTGGCCAAGGCCTATTACGAGCAGCGCGAGAAGCTGGGCTTCCCGGGCGCGAAGAAGGCCTGAGGGCCGCTCTTTCCCACAACTTCAAGGGTGCTGGCCGCGTCGCGCGCTGCGCCCCACCATAGGATTGAACCGATGAGCCATTTGTCCCCCCTGCTGATCGAACTGGGCACCGAAGAGTTGCCGGTCAAGGCCCTGCCGGGCCTGGCCCAGGCCTTCTTCGACGGCGTTGTCGACGGCCTGCGCAAGCGTGGCGTTGCCGTGGAGCTAGGCGATGCCCGACCGCTGTCGACCCCGCGCCGCCTGGCCGTGCTGCTGCCGGGCGTGGGCCTGGAACAGCCCGAACAGCACAGCGAAGTGCTGGGTCCGTACCTGAACATCGCACTGGACGCCGAAGGCCAGCCGACCAAGGCCCTGCAGGGCTTCGCGGCCAAGGCCGGGATCGACTGGAGCGCGCTGGAGAAGACCACCGACAACAAGGGTGAGCGCTTCGTGCACCGCGCGGTGACCCCGGGTGCGCGCACCGCCGCGCTGCTGCCGGAGATCCTGCGCGAGGCCATCGCCGGCATGCCCATTCCCAAGCCGATGCGCTGGGGCGACCACAGCTGGGGCTTTGCGCGCCCGGTGCATTGGCTGGTGCTGCTGCACGGCGGTGATGTGGTCGAGGCCGAGCTGTTCGGCCTGAAAGCCGACCGCATGAGCCGTGGCCACCGCTTCCTGCATGACAAGACCGTGTGGCTGACCCAGCCGCAGGATTACGTCGAATCGCTGCGCGCGGCCTTCGTCCTGGTCGATCCGGCCGAGCGCCGCTCGCGCATCGTTGCCGAAGTCGAAGCAGCCGCCGGCAAGGCCGGTGGCAGTGCGCGCATCACCGCGGACAACCTGGAGCAGGTGGTGAACCTGGTTGAATGGCCGTCGGCGGTGCTGTGCAGCTTCGAGCGCGCGTTCCTGGCAGTACCGCAGGAAGCGCTGATCGAGACCATGGAGATCAACCAGAAGTTCTTCCCGGTGCTGGATGACGGCGGCAAGCTGACCGAGAAGTTCATCGGCATCGCCAACATCGAATCGAAGGACGTGGCCGAAGTGGCCAAGGGCTACGAGCGGGTGATCCGTCCGCGTTTTGCCGATGCCAAGTTCTTCTTCGACGAGGACCTGAAGCAAGGCCTTGAGGCCATGGGCGAAGGCCTGAAGACGGTGACCTACCAGGCCAAGCTGGGCAGCGTGGCCGACAAGGTGGTGCGCGTAGCGGCGCTGGCCGAGGTGATCGCCGCGCAGGTCGGTGCCGATCCGGTACTGGCCAAGCGTGCCGCGCAGCTGGCCAAGAACGACCTGCAGTCGCGCATGGTCAATGAATTCCCGGAACTGCAGGGCATCGCCGGCCGCCACTATGCCGTGGTCGGCGGCGAGTCGCCGGAGGTGGCACTGGCCATCGACGAGGCTTACCAGCCGCGCTTCGGTGGCGACGACATCGCACTGTCGGCGCTGGGCAAGGTGCTGGCGATTGCTGAACGCGTGGACACCCTGGCCGGTGGTTTCGCCGCGGGCCTGAAGCCGACCGGCAACAAGGACCCGTTCGCCCTGCGCCGCAACGCGCTGGGCCTGGCCCGCACGATCATCGAGAGCGGTTTCGAGCTGGACCTGCGCGCGCTGCTGACCAGCGCCAACGCCGGCCTGGCTGCGCGCAACGTGCAGGCTGACGTGGGTGAGCTGTACGACTTCGTCCTCGATCGCCTGAAGGGCTACTACAGCGACAAGGGTGTGCCGGCCAGCCACTTCAACGCGGTGGCTGAGCTGAAGCCGGCCTCGTTGTATGACTTCGACCGCCGCCTTGAAGCGATCGGTACGTTTGCCGCGCTGCCGGAGGCCGAGGCCCTGGCTGCGGCCAACAAGCGCATCCGCAATATCCTGCGCAAGGCCGAGGGCGCCATTCCGGGCCAGATCGACACGTCGCTGCTGCAGGAAGATGCCGAACGCGCGCTGGCTGAGGCGGTGACCGCGGCCATCGACGATACCGGTGCCAGCCTGCACCAGAAGGACTACGTGGCCGTGCTGGCACGGCTGGCCCGCCTGCGTCCGCAGGTGGATGCGTTCTTCGACGCGGTGATGGTCAACGCCGAGGATCCGGCCCTGCGCGGCAACCGCCTGGCCCTGCTGACGATGCTGGGCGAGCGGCTGGGCAAGGTGGCAGCGATCGAGCATCTGTCGAGCTGATCACCCACCGCAGGTAGCGCCGGGCATGAGCCGGCGCTACCGGCGGATGTCCATCGGGGTCATCACCAGCATCAGGACGCTGGCGACATCCTGCGTGATGAATCACGACGATCGCCACAAAGGCGCGTTTTTTGACTGCCACTTAACAACCGATCCCCAATGACGTGATGCATTTCGCATCGTCACCTCCGGTCGGTATGCTGTGCCGCATGCAGCCAACGAAATACGCCCTGCCCCTGATGTTCCTCTCGCTTGCCGCCACCTCCGTGGCCCATGCGCGCGGCACCATCGACAAGGTGGACATCAAGGGATTGGACAAGGGCGACGACGCCGCGATCATCGAGAATATCCAGGAATCGCTGTCGTTGTACGACACCATCGGCAAGGAACAGGGTGAATCACGCCTGGAGTACCTGTTGTCGCAGGCCGAGCGGCAGACCCGCCAGGCGCTGGAACCGTTCGGGTACTACAACCCGGTGATCAAGGTCGAGGCGCCGCGCCAGGACGAGCACGTGACCGTGCAGATCCACGTGGACAAGGGCGAGCCGGTGCGGGTGCGCCGCGAGCACATCGACATCACCGGCCCTGCCATGTACGACCAGTACCTGCAGGACGACCTGACCACGTTCAAGCCACGCAAGGGCCAGCGGTTCGAGCACACCCAGTACGAGGCCAGCAAGATCACCGTGACCCGGCGCCTGGCGGAGCGCGGTTACTTCGACGCCGACTACACCCAGCGCCAGGTGCAGATCACCCGCGCCGAAAACGCGGCCGACATCGACCTGACCTGGGACAGCGGCCGCCGCTACAACATGGGGCCGGTGACCTTCGAACAGAACTACTTCGACGACAAGCTGTTCGATCCGCTGGTGTACTGGGACCAGGGCAGCTACTTCCACGAAGGCAAGCTGGATCGGTTGCGCGAGTCGCTGACCAAGCTGGACTACTTCAGCGTGATCGACATCCAGCCGCGCCCGGACCAGGCCGACGGCGACGGCGAAGTGCCGGTCGATGTGAAGCTGACCCGGGCCAAGCGCAGCATCTATTCCTACGGCCTGAGCTACGGCAGCGAAAGTGGCGCCGGTGTGCGTGGTGGCCTTGAGCGGCGCTATCTCAACAGCCGCGGCCACAAGATGAACACCCAGCTGGACTATGCGCAGAAGCGCAAGAGCCTGATCACCAGCTACCGCATTCCCGCCTTCACCTGGCTCGATGGCTGGTACACCTTCGCCGCCAGCGCCTACGACGAGCAGACCGATTACATCGACCTGCGCAACTTCAAGCTGATCGCCAGCCGCAGCGGCGAGATCAACGAGAACTGGACCGCGATCGCTTCGGTCAACGCGCTGCGCGAGCGCTGGCGCTATGCCTCGGGCACCGAGTTCACCGATGCGATCTACAGCACGTCCACGCTGCTCTACCCGCAGATCGTGGCCGACTACGTGAACGTGGACGACGAGCTGTTCCCGCGCAAGGGCATCAGCGGCACGGCGACCGTGCGTGCCGGCGTGGAAGGCGTGGGCTCGGACACCAGCTTCGTGCAGGCCAATGCCGTGCTGCGCTGGTACATCCCGGTGGGGCCGACCAACCGCCTGATCCTGCGCGGCGAAGGTGGCACGACCTGGACCAGCGATCTGGTGGCGATGCCACCCAGCCTGCGCTACTTCGCCGGTGGCGATCGCAGCATCCGCGGCTATGCCTACCGTGAGGTAGGGCCACGCACGCCCAAACCCGACAAGTACGCGCTCGGTGCCAAGCATCTGGTGGTCGGTTCGGCCGAGTACGAGCACTACTTCAACGGCGGTCCGTGGGGTGCAGCGGTGTTCGTGGATACCGGCAGCGCCTTCGACACCAACATCGACCTGCATACCGGTGTCGGCTTCGGCGTGCGCTGGAAGTCGCCGGTGGGCCCGGTGCGGGTGGACATCGCGCACGGCCTGAACAACCCTGATTCGCAGTTCCAGCTGTACCTCAACATCGGAGCGGACCTGTGAGCACGCCCGCACCGACCCCGTCGCCGAACACGCCGCCGCGCGTGCGCTTCTACCGCCGTCGCCGCTTCTGGGCATGGTCCGGCGTGGGGGTGATCGGCCTTGTGCTGGTTGCGTTGCTGGCGGTGTACTGGTTGCTGCAGACCGTGGCCGGCCGCGATGTGCTGCTGGCGCAGGTGGTGGCACGCCTGCCGGTCGGCGCCAGCTTCACCTGGGACAAGGTGGACGGTCCGGTCGCCGGGCCGCTCACCCTGTACAACGTCGACTTCCGCTACGACGACATCCATTTCCATGCCGAGCGCGCGCACCTGGAGCCGGACCTGCGCCCGCTGCTGGGCCGCAAGCTGCTGCTGGACAAGCTGGAACTGACCAACGCGACGCTGAACCTGGCCAAGAGTGATGAGCCGTTCAAGCTGCCATCGTGGCCCGATTCGCTGCCGCAGATCGAAATGCCGCTGGCGATCCAGGCCGACGTCATCGCCATCGATGGCTTCCGCATCAGCCAGGCCAACGAGCCGTTGATCGACATCCGCCGCGTTCGCGGTGGCATCGAGATCGCCAACGGTGAATTCCAGGCGCGCAAGCTGGTGGTGGACAGCGACATGGGCGATTTCACCGCCCAGGGGCGCTATATCCCGGCCAAGGATTACGACACCGACGTCACCGTTACCGCCGTGCTGCCGGCGCCGCGCGGGCGTACTGCGGCCACGGTGGGCCTGGTTGCACGGGGCAACCTGGCGCACATGGAAGTAGGGGTGGCTGGACGGGCGCCGAAACCGCTGCGCGCGATGCTGGTGTTCGACGGCCGTACCGACCCGACCTGGACGGTCACCGCGCACAGCGACGAGCTGGACCTGGCGCTGTTGTCGCCGGCGCTGGCGACGTCGGCGATCGCGCCGCTGGCGTTGGAATTCAGCGCCTCGGGCAAGGGTGGCAACGCCAACCTGCATGGCAGGGTGAAGCAGGGCGAGCAGGAACTGGAACTGGCGCCTTCGATGATCTCACTGCAGGACCAGGTGTTGAAGGTCTCGCCGCTGGTGGTCAGGGGCCTGGGCGGCGAAGCACGCCTGCAGGGTACTGCCGACTTCAGCCAGGAAGACCAGCAGAAGCTGAATTTCTCGGTGATCGCGCAGGACCTGACCTGGGTGCCCGCCCCCGACCCGAATACCGCCGGCAGTTCGCCGGTGCCGGTGACGCTGAAGGAAGCGCGCTTCGGCCTGGCCGGTACGTTGAAGGCGTGGGCGGCGATCGGCCGCGCCGATGTCGAGCGCGAAAAACAGAAAGCGCAGCTGCGCTTCGACGTGCGTGGCAATGACCAGGCCGCTGAGATCCGCGAGCTGCAGGCGCAGACGCCCGGCGGGCAGCTGCAGGTGGAAGGCAAGGTGGCCTGGGCCCCGCAGCTGGACTGGGATGCGAAGGCCACGCTGAAGGATTTCGACCCCGGCTACTTCGCGCCGGGCTGGGACGGACGCCTGTCCGGCAATCTGGCTTCCAAGGGCCGCCTGCTGCCGCCGCCGGCCAATGCGCCGCCGGGCACTGCCGGCGTACTGGAAGCTACGGTCGACCTGCCGTCGTTGAAGGGCACGCTGCGCCAGCGCAACGTGGATGCGCAGGGCAAGTTCGCATTGCAGGGCGAGCAGGGCCAGGGTGAATTGAAACTGGCCGTGGGCAGCAGCCGTGTGACCGCTTCGGGCAAGGTCGGTGACCGCCTGGACATCGACGCGCGCTTCGAGCCACTGCAGCTGAGTGACCTGCTGCCTGGCGCCGACGGCGGCCTGCGCGGCCAGGTGCAGGTGAAGGGCCCGCGTGATGCGCCGGACATCACCGCCGATCTGGTCGGCAACAATCTGAACTGGGACGGCTACGGTGCTGAAAGCCTGAGCATCAAGGGCCGCCTGCCGTGGCGTGGCGACAGCGGCACGCTGGCGATCCAGGGCCAGCAGGTCAACGCCGGCATGCTGCTGGAGCGGCTGAACATCGATGCACAGGGCAGCGTTTCAAACCTGCGTCTGGCCGCGCAGACCCGCAACGAGCTGGGCGCGCTGGACCTGCAGGGCAGCGTGCGCCAGCAGGGTGAGCAGTGGCGTGGCGAACTGGCCGCGCTGCGTATCGCGCCGGTGAAGGGGGATGCCTGGGCACTGCGTGCGCCGGCGGCATTCGCCATCAACGGCAGCAACTACACGCTGGGCGAAACCTGCCTGGGCGCCGCCACCGGTGGCGCGCTGTGCGCGCATGCCAACTGGCCGCGCGAAGGCCTGGTGGTGCGCGGCGATGCGTTGCCCTTGGCGCTGGTGCAGCCGTGGCTGCCGCCGCAGTCCGGCCGCCGCATCTACCTGCGTGGCGAGCTCAACATGGACGCGCAGATCCGTCCGCGCGGCAATGCGTGGGAAGGGCATGTGGAAGTGCGCTCGAAGGAAGGCGGCGTGCGCCTGGGCGAGAACCGCAACAGCAGCGTGGGCGCCGATGCCAACCGCGGCGAGCTGGTGCGCTATGACCAGTTCTCGCTGAAGCTGGACATGACCCCGGCCAGCATCAAGGGCTACCTGGGCATGGGCTTCCAGGGCAACGGCTTCGTCGATGCGAAGATGCAGACCGGTTGGGAGCCCAGTGCGCCACTCAACGGTGAGCTCTACCTCAACATGTCGCGGCTGTACTGGCTTGAGCTGTTCTCGCCGGACGTGGTGCGCCCGACCGGCCTGATCGAAGGCCACGTGAGCCTGCGCGGCACCCGCGGCCAGCCCTCGCTGGGCGGCGACGCGCAGCTGAGCAACTTCAAGGGCGAGTTCCCGGCACTGGGGCTGACCTTCGACCAGGGCAAGGGCAGCTTCGTTGCCCAGCCTGACGGTTCGGCCAAGATCACCGCGCAGGCCAACTCGGGCAAGGGCACGCTGTATGTCGACGGTGGCCTGTCCTGGTTCGGTGATGCGCAGCCGCTGCAGCTGAAGATCCACGGCGAGAACGTGCTGCTGTCCAACACCAGCGAACTGCGCATCGTCGCCAACCCCAACCTCGATTTCACCCTGGCCAAGGCGGCGATGGAGCTGCGTGGCGTGGTCCACGTGCCTGAAGCGGACATCGACCTGGAACGACTGGACCGCGGCACTTCGGTATCCGAGGACGTGGTGGTGCTGGACCCGGCCGATCCGGAGGAGTCGCGCACCTCGCCGCTGGACATGGAGCTGACCGTCAGCCTGGGCGACAAGGTGAAGATGACCGGCTTCGGCCTGAAGGGCGCGCTGACCGGGAAGATGCAGGTCTGGGCCAAGCCTGGTCGCGAGATGACCGCCAATGGCGGCCTGGAAGTGAGTGGCCGTTACAAGGCCTATGGCCAGGATCTGACCATCACCCGCGGCAACCTCAACTGGAACTACAACGCGGTGTCCGACCCGCGCATCAACATCCGCGCCGAGCGCCGGATCGGTGATGTCACCGCCGGCATCGATGTAACCGGGCGAGCACAGCAGCCGCGTGCCGATGTCTGGTCCGACCCGGCGATGTCGCAGTCCGAAGCACTGGGCTACCTGGTGCTGGGCCGCAGCCTGACCGGTGCCAGCAGCGACCAGACCCAGCAGGTCAACGCCGCGTCGGCGGCACTGTCGGCCGGCAGCGGCCTGCTGGCTTCGCAGCTGGGCGCCAAGCTCGGCCTGGACGATGCCGGCGTGAGCCAGTCGCGCGCGCTGGGCGGTTCGGTGATCGGTGTGGGCAAGTACATCTCGCCCAAGCTGTACGTGGGCTACGGCGTATCGCTGGTGGGTGCCGGTTCGGTGATCACGCTGAAGTACCTGCTGCGCCGTGGTTTCGATGTGGAAGTGGAATCGAGCACGGTGGAAAACCGCGGTTCGTTGAACTGGCGGCGGGAGAAGTAGAGCCACGCCATGCGTGGCTGCGGTAGTGCCGGGCCCGGCGCTGCCGTAATCCACGGTTGGGCCAGCGCAGACGGCCGCACTGGACCTGCAGGCTTTTCATCCAGCAGGCCTGCACCTGGATGATGCCGAGTACAGTGCCGCTGTCGATCAATCGCTCACGTACTGGCTTCATCGGGTGCCTGTAATACCAAGCGATCTCCCCTTGTATCGCTGGTGCTGGCGATAGAAGCCCTGTGGGCTATCGCCCAGGCGCCCAACAGGGTGCACGCCAACAGCAGCGCCACGACAACGCGCTGCCACAGGGGCCGTCGGCGGCGCGGCGCTGAATTCAGCCGATTACCGGCCGCTGCTGCCCAGAACAGGACCTGCTTGCGCTGCAACGGCGGTGGCGGAACGACGAACCACATGATGGGCTCGCCGACCAGGTAATGCAGAGTGTCGCGCATCTCGCGTCGCGTGTGCGCTGACCTCGCCTGCCAGCGTGCGCTTAGTGGTCGCCAGGGCCCACTCAACCGAGCCACGCGCACCTGGGCCTGTGCCACGGAAACCGGTGCATCATCGCGATGCATGTAGCGAGCAAGAGCAGCCTCGTTGCCTCGCAACAGCAACCAGCGGATGTGCATGTTCTGGCCATGCGCGGCCATGTCGTAGGATTCGCGTACGTTGCCGTGGTCGTACCACTGGAAGTGTGCGTCAAGCCGCTCGAAATTCGCGCGCTGCAACGGCACGTTCCCGCCCATCAGCAGCCGCCATGTTGCCAGCTTCAGTTCTTTGCAATCGGTCAGCTTCTGCAGCTCCAGGCACTGCTGGAACCACAACGCGAAGGCTGCCGGATCGCATTGCTGGCCCTTGGCGATGATGCGGTAGGCAAGGGCCTCGGCGGCAGCGCGTTTGGTCAGTATCGATGCGTCGCTCATGTGTGGCAGCTCCAGAAATGGGGCGATGGATTGCGCACCCCCAATACCGGCGGCAATAGTCCCTCACAGCGGAAGCTGCGATCGCACAGCCGGATCTGACGGCCGGGGCCCATCCGGCGCTTGAAATTCGCCAGGCCGTGCACCGGATGGCTGGCAACCGAAGGCGCCAGTAGTTCGCCCGATCATGCCGCTTCCCTGACCGCATGTGATGGGGTATCGATTGTAGGCGGCGAACATTGTTAATGAACGCGCCGCCCCAACCATCGGCCGTTGCCGCATCCGGCTCCAACAGCTATGGTCCCGGGCTGTTCTGTCGTACCGGATTGCCTCATGTCGCCACGCAAAGCCCTCCCCACCGCCCTGGCCCTGGGCCTGACCCTCGCTGCCAGCGCCCATGCCGATGAAGGCATGTGGATGCCGACCCAGCTGCCGGAGCTGGCCAAGCCACTGCAGGCCGCTGGTTTCAAGGGCAATCCGGCCGATCTGGCCAACGTCACCGCGCCGCCGCTGAGCGCGGTGGTGCGCGCCGGTGGTGGCACCGGTTCGTTTGTTTCCGCCGATGGCCTGCTGCTGACCAACCATCACGTGGCGATGGGCGTGATCCAGTACAACAGCTCGCCCGAGCACGACCTGATCAACGGCGGCTTCATCGCCAAGGGCCGCGCCGACGAGCGCCCGGCCAATCCTGATTTCCGCGTGCTGGTCACCGTCGGCTTCGACAAAGTGACCGACCAGGTACTGGCACAGGCCCGCGGCAAGACCGGCCGTGCCTACTTCGACGCCGTGGATGCGGCCAGCAAGCAGATCGTGGCCGAGTGCGAGAAGGACGGCAGCGTGCGCTGCTCGGTGGCCAACATGTACTACGGCACCGATTTCTATCGCATCGCCCAGCTGGAGCTGAGCGACGTGCGCCTGGTCTACGCGCCGCCGCGTGCGATCGGCAACTACGGTGATGAGATCGACAACTTCATGTGGCCGCGCCACACCGGCGATTTCACCCTGCTGCGCGCCTACGTGGGCAAGGACGGCAAGCCGGCTGCCTACAGCAAGGACAACGTGCCCTACCAGGCGCCGGCGCACCTGCAGATGTCGGTGGAAGGCCCGAAGGAAGGCGATTACGCGATGCTGGCCGGCTACCCGGGCATCACCTACCGCCATCGCACCGCCGCCGAATTCGCCGGCCAGATCGATACCGTGCTGCCGCGTCGCGTATCGGTGTTCCAGCAGATGATCGACACCATCGAAGCGGCCAGTGCCAAGGACGCGCAGGCGCGTACCCGCTATGCCTCGCAGCTGCAGTCGCTGAAGAACAACCGCAAGCGTGCCGCCGGTGAACTGGAAGGCCTGCTGCGCAGCGATGCGAAGGCGCAGCGTGCCGCCGACGAGACGGCCATGCTGGCCGCCACCGAGCGCAGGTACCAGGGTGACATCAAGGCGCTGCTGGCCAACCTGTCGCAGGGTGCGGCGGTGGGCGAGCGCGACCTGCTGCTGGACCAGATGGCCGCGCAGAGCCAGCTGCTGCGCTCTGCGCTGCTGCTGGAGCGCCTGCGCATCGAGTCGGCCAAGCCGGACGCGCAACGCGAGAGCGGCTTCCAGCAGCGCGACCAGGCGATGATCGAAGGCGTACTGAAGCAGGTGCAGCGCCGCTACGCACCGGAGGTCGAGAAGGCGCTGCTGACCACGCTGCTGACCCGCTACCAGCAGCTGCCCGATGCGCAGCGCGTGGCCGAGTTCGACGCCGCCTTCGGCCGTACACCGGCCCAGCTGGCGCAGGCCCTGGAAACGCTGTACGCCGGCACCGCGCTGGGTGACGAGACCCAGCGCCTGTCCCGCTTCGCCGCTGCCCGTGACGGCAAGGCGCTGGCCGCCGATCCGCTGATCGCCGTGGCCGGCCCGCTGGTGGCCGCACAGCTGCGCATCGAAAACGAGAGCAAGACCCGCGAAGGCGAGCAGCTGCGCCTGCGCCCGGCCTACATGCAGGCGCTGTTCGCCTGGCGGGCCAAGCAGGGCCGTGCGGTTTACCCCGATGCCAACCGCACCCTGCGCATCAGCTACGGCAAGGTCGAGGCGCTGCATCCGCGTGACGGCGTGACCTACTCGCCGGTGACCACGGTGGCCGGCATCGTCGAGAAAAACACCAATGCCTACCCCTTCGATGCGCCCAAGCCACTGCTGGCAGCGATCGCCAAGGGGGATTTCGGCAGCACCGCCGATCCGGCGCTGAAGACCCAGACGGTCAACTTCCTGACCAACCTGGACACCACCGGTGGCAACTCCGGCTCGCCGGTGCTCAATGCCAAGGGCGAGCTGATCGGCCTGAACTTCGACAGCAACTGGGAATCGGTCAGCGCCAGCTGGTGGTTCGACCCGCGCTACAAGCGTGCCGTGCACGTGGACATGCGCTACCTGCGCTGGCTGCTGGCCAAGGTCTATCCGGCGCCGGAGCTGCTGAAGGAAATGGGCGTTCCGGCGCAATAACGCCGGTTCCTGGTGGGTGCCCACCGCCTCCCGGTAGGTGCCCACTGTCAGTGGGCACTGAAACCTCCGTCACGACCAACGGTCGTGACCTACCTTCGCCACCCTGTGGCCGTGACCTACCATCACGACCAACGGTCGTGATCTACTGGCCCCTGTCCTGACGGAAACGCGCGCGTGGTCTCCAGCTGGATCCTGCTGCTGGTCTCGGTTGCCTATGCCGCGCTGCTGTTCGGCGTGGCGTGGTGGGGCGACCGTCGGCCGATGTACCCGGACCGGCCCTGGCTGCGGCCGGTGGTCTACAGCCTTGCGCTGGCGGTGTACTGCTCGTCGTGGACCTTCTACGGCGCAGTCGGCACCGCCGTGCGCAACGGCGTGGGCTATCTGCCGATCTATATCGGCCCGCTGCTGTTGCTGCTGTTTGGCTGGCGCATCATCGAACGGCTGGCGCTGATCGCACGCAGCCAGAACGTGGTGTCCATCGCCGACTTCATCTCCTCGCGTTTCGGCCGCTCCCGGCGGCTGGCGGCGCTGGTGGCGATCATCGCGCTGATCGGCATCGTTCCCTACCTCGCCCTGCAGTACAAAGCGGTGGCGATGAGCCTGCAGGTACTGACCGGCAACACCGGCCCGACGGGTTACTTCAGCGACCCAGCGCTCTATGTGGCGCTGTTGATGGCGCTGTTTGCCACCCTGTTCGGTACCCGCCAGGTCGATGCCACCGAGCACCACCACGGCATGATGCTGGCCATCGCGCTGGAATCGGTGATCAAGCTGGTGGCGATGGTGGCCGTGGGCGTGTTCGCCTACGTCTGGCTCAGCGACCGCAACGAAGCGGTGGTGGAGTCGGTGCATACGCTGTTCACCGGCCTGCCGCCGGTGGGTTTCCTCTCGCAGACGCTGCTCAGTTTCCTGGCCATCATCTGCCTGCCGCGCCAGTTCCATGTCGCAGTGGTCGAGTGCGGCGACGTGCGTGATGTGCGGCGTGCGCGCTGGATGTTCGGTGGCTACCTGGTGCTGATCTCGGCGATGGTGCTGCCGATCGCCACGGCCGGTGTCAGCCTGTTCGGTATCGGCAGCGGCGTGGCCGACGACTCGATGGTACTGGCGTTGCCGCTGGCCGAAGGGCGCAATGCGCTGGCGCTGATCGCCTACATCGGTGGTTTCTCGGCGGCCACCGGCATGGTGATCGTGTCATCGATCGCATTGGCGACGATGGTCAGCAATGATCTGGTGATGCCGGTGCTGCTGCGCCGCAGCGGCGACCACCAGGAAGCGGCGGATGTTGCCTCGCGCGTGCTGTGGATCCGCCGCCTGGCGATCCTGCTGCTGGCGCTGATGGCCTACAGCTACTACCGCAGCAGCAGCAACGACAGCACGCTGGCCTCGTATGGGCTGATGGCCTTTGCTGCGGTGGCGCAGTTCGCACCGGGCCTGATTGGTGGCCTGTACTGGCGCGGTGCCAGCCGTCGCGGCGTCGAGGCCGGCATGCTGCTGGGCTTCGCGACCTGGCTGTACACCCTGCTGCTGCCAGCGATGACCATCGCCGGTTGGATGGATGCCGGCTGGGTGCAGAACGGCCCGTTCGGGATCACCTGGCTGCGCCCGCAGCAGTTGTTCGGCATGACCGGCTGGGATCCGCTGACCCATGGCACATTCTGGTCATTGCTGGTCAACGCGGCGACGATGATGCTGGTGTCCGCGCGCTGGCGTCCCGGCGTGGACGAGCGCCTGCGCGCTGCGCCCTTCCTCGACCCGTATGCCGAGCGCCCCTCGGTGGCCGGTGGCTGGCCGGGCCACGTGCACGTGGGCGACCTGCTGGCGTTGGCCTCGCGCGTGGTGGGTGAGCGCCACGCACGACGCTCGTTCTTCGAACAGGCACAGTCACTGGGTCGCGAGCTGCAATCCTCGGCACCGGCCGACCGGCCGTGGGTGCAGTTCACCGAGCGGCTGCTGGCTGCATCGATCGGTGCGGCATCGGCACGCCTGCTGCTGACCAGCCTGCTGCGCGGTTCGGGCATGGACCTGGGTGAAGTGGTGGCGGTGCTGGATGAAGCCGGGCAGGAACTGCGCTTCAACCGCGAGATCCTCTCGACCACGCTGGAAAACATCAGCGCCGGGGTCAGTGTGGTCGACCCGGACATGCGCCTTACGGCGTGGAACCGCCGTTACCAGGACATGTTCGGTTACCCCGATGGCATGCTCTACGTCGGCCGCCCGGTGGCCGACCTGATCCGCTACAACGCCGAGCGTGGTGAGTTGGGCGAGGGCGATATCGAAATCCAGATCAACCGCCGCATCGGCTACATGCGGGCCGGCTCGCCGCACGTGTTCGAGCGTACCCGCAGCGACGGCAAGGTGATCGAGATGCGCGGCCAGGCACTGCCGGGCGGTGGCTATGTGACCAGCTACAACGACATCACCGACTACAAGCACGCCGAGCGTGCACTGCTGGAAGCCAACGAAACGTTGGAACAGCGTGTGGCCGAGCGCTCGCACGAGGCTGAAGTCGCGCAGCAGTCCAAGACCCGTTTCCTGGCCGCGATCAGCCATGACGTGCTGCAGCCGTTGAATGCCGCACGTCTGTTCGCTTCGGCACTGCGGGACAGCGACCATGTGAGTGACGAGCAGAAGCACCTGGCCGAGCGCGTGGATGCGTCGCTGCGCGCGGCCGAAGAGCTGCTGGACGGCCTGCTGGATGTTTCGCGGCTGGACGCCGGCGGCCTGCATCCGGTGATCGGCGAATTCGATGTCAGTGCGTTGATGCGTGAGCTGGCCGCGCAGTACACGCCGGTGGCGGCCGGCCGCGGCCTGCGCCTGGATCTGTTTGCACGAACCACCTGGGTGCGCAGCGACCGCCGCCTGTTGCGTCGCGTGCTGCAGAACTTCCTTGCCAATGCGCTGCGTTACACGCGGCAGGGACGCATCGTGCTGGCCGTGCGCCAGCGCGGCGACGAAGTGGAGCTGCAGGTGTGGGACACCGGCCCGGGTATTCCCGAGCACCACATGCGGCAGATCTTCGACGAGTTCCACCGTTACCAGCAGCCGTTCGACTGGGGCGAGCAGGGGTTGGGGCTGGGACTGTCGATCTGCCAGCGCATCTCGCGCCTGCTGGATCATCGGTTGAACGCACGCAGCCGCGTGAGCAGTGGTTCGATGTTCTCGATCATCCTGCCGCGGGTGGCACCGCTTCCCGGTTACACCGACGCAGTGACCCCGGCGCAGCCGGCACCACCGGTACGCAGCGATTCACTGGCGGGCCTGCGCGTGCTGTGCGTGGACAACGACGAGGAAATCCTCGACGGCATGCGTGCGCTGCTGGGACGCTGGCAGGTGAAGGTGATCACCGCGTCGACGGTGGACCTGGCGCTGGAAAAGATCGGCGAACGCCCGCAGGTGATGCTGGTGGATTACCACCTGCACGATCGCATGGATGGCCTGGATGCGCTGGTGGCGCTGCGCGAGGCGGCAGGCTATGCGCTGCCCGGCGCCCTGCTGACCGCCGATGGCCGCGATGAATTGAAGCGGATGGCGCGCGAGCGTGGCTACCGGGTATTGACCAAGCCGATCAAGCCAGCCTCGCTGCGTGCCTTCCTGGGCGCGCTGCGCGACGCCGGCAACAACGAGTAGATCCACGCCACGCGTGGATGACACCCTTCAGTAGCGCCGGGCCGTGCCCGGCGAGCGCAGCAGTGTCGATTACCCTGCGCCGTGCAGGTGTTCGTACAGGATCGTCGCGCCGATGATCACCAGGATCACGCCGCCGATGATCTCGGCGCGCTTGCCGACCATGCTGCCCAGCACGCGACCCAGCATGATGCCGGCGGTGACCATGGTCAGCGTGCACAGGCCGATGACCGCTGCCATCACGCCGATATGCACGTCCATGAACGCCAGGCCGATGCCCACCGCCATCGCGTCGATGCTGGTGGCGAAGCCGGTCAACGCCAGCTTCCAGAAGCCATGGTGCTGGGAGGGATCTTCGTCTTCCTCGGCGTTGTCTGGGCGCAGGCCGTTGACGATCATGTGGATGCCCAGGGCGCCGAGCAGGCCGAAGGCGATCCAGTGGTCGAACGCTTCGACGTACTGCAGGGCGGCGCGGCCGAGCAGCCAGCCGATGATGGGCGTGATCGCCTCGATGACGCCGAAGATGATGCCGGCGCGCAGCGCATCGCGGAACACCGGCTTGCGCATGGCCGCACCCTTGCCGATGGCTGCGGCGAAGGCATCGGTGGACATGGCGAAGCCGATCAGGAGGATCGAGATGGGGGACATTGGCGGCTGCTGAGGTTGGGCAAGGACGGACGCACGGCCTGCGCTCGCGCCCAACCTGATGTTGCGCGCGCGGGCCGCTGGTCTCGCCAACCATCATGGTTGTCCACGCCACGGCGCACTGGCCGAGTATGTTGACGTGGACGATTCCTGCGAAGAAATCCGGCTACTCCCCAAGGGGACGCGAAGCTTAGCACCGCGATCCGCGCGTGGTGCATTTCCAGCGAAACGCGCAGGCAGGGCTGGTTTGTATAGCGATGGCTATATCCGGGCAACCCGGTAGTGCCGGGCCATGCCCGGCGAACGCAGCGGCGAGGCGGTTTCTGGTGATTGCCGGCCAGCGGCCGGCACTACCCTCAGTCTTCTTCCGGCGGCAGCACGATGGCGTCGTCGTCGATGGCCAGCTTGCCGGCCATCAGCACCGCCTGGGTGCGGTTGGTCACGCCCAGCTTGCGCAGGATCGCGGTCACATGCGCCTTGATCGTTGCTTCGGACACATTGAGGTCGTAGGCGATCTGCTTGTTCAAGCGACCGGCGCCGAGCATCTGCAGCACGCGGAACTGCTGCGGGGTCAGCTCGCGCAGGCGCTGGCCGACTTCGCGTTCTTCGCTGCCGGTGGGCGGCACGTTGTGTGCTTCCGGCGGTGCCCAGGTTTCGCCGTCGAGGATGGTACCGAGCGCGTGGCCGATGGTGTCCGAATCGGCAGACTTCGGTATGAAGCCCAACGCGCCATGGTCAAGCGCGCGGCGCATCACCGTCGCTTCTTCGCGTGCCGACACCACCACCACCGGCAGGTGGGGATGCAGCGAGCGCATATGCACCAGTGCGTTGAAGCCCTGCGCGCCGGGCATGTTGAGGTCCATCAGGACCAGGTCGGCGTCGTTGTGCTGGTCGGCCAGCGCGTACAGCGCTTCCACGCTGTCGGCCTCGAACAGCTGCACGCCCGGGATGACCCGCTGTACGGCCCCACGCAGGGCTTCGCGGAACAGCGGGTGGTCATCGGCAATCAGGAGGGTGGTCATGGGTCGAGCTTATCGATCAGGAAAAGGGGCGACGTGACGGCCGGCACAGGACGGGTTGAAGAAGGCCGGGTCCCTCCGCCCGGCCAACTTCCTGGCGCGTCCTGCGCCCGCGTTCACGCCATCAGCGGACTTTGCGCTCGTCCACCAGCGACGCCACGACCGAGGGATCGGCCAGGGTCGAGGTGTCGCCCAGCTGGTCCGGTGCGTTCTCGGCGATCTTGCGCAGGATGCGGCGCATGATCTTGCCCGAAC
Organism: Stenotrophomonas sp. STEN046; assembly: GCF_056759755.1. Lineage (NCBI taxonomy): Bacteria > Pseudomonadati > Pseudomonadota > Gammaproteobacteria > Lysobacterales > Lysobacteraceae > Stenotrophomonas > Stenotrophomonas sp. STEN046. The sequence continues at coordinate 19,275 of NZ_JBRRDR010000036.1, read as the reverse complement.
GGGTCTTGGGCAGGCCCGGCGCCCACTGCAGGTGGTCGGGCGCGGCGATCGGGCCGATCTCCTTGCGCACCCAGGCAATCAGCTCCTTGTGCAGCTCATCGCTGGGCGCCTGGTCGGCGATCAGGGTCACGTAGGCGTAGATGCCCTGGCCCTTGATGTCGTGCGGGAAACCGACCACGGCCGCCTCGGCCACCTTCGGGTGCGAGACCAGCGCGCTTTCCACTTCGGCGGTGCCGATGCGGTGGCCGGATACGTTGATCACATCGTCCACGCGGCCGGTGATCCAGTAGTAGCCGTCTTCGTCGCGGCGGCAACCGTCACCGGTGAAGTAGCTGCCCGGGTAGGTACGGAAATAGGTATCGATGAAGCGCTGGTGGTCGCCGTACACCGTGCGCATCTGGCCCGGCCAGGAATCACGGATGATCAGGTTGCCTTCGGTCGGGCCGTCCTTGATCTCGCCATCGGCGTTGACCAGCGCCGGCTGCACGCCGAAGAAGGGCAGCGTGGCCGAGCCCGGCTTGAGGTCCATCGCGCCGGCCAGCGGCGAAATCAGGATGCCGCCGGTCTCGGTCTGCCACCAGGTATCGACGATCGGGCAACGGCTGTCGCCGACCACCTCGTAGTACCAGCGCCAGGCTTCGGGATTGATCGGCTCGCCGACGCTGCCGAGCAGGCGCAGCGAGGCGCGCGAGGTCTTCTTCACCGGCTCCTCGCCCTCGCGCATCAGTGCACGGATGGCGGTCGGCGCGGTGTAGAAGATCGACACCTTGTGCTTGTCGATGACATTCCAGAAACGCGAGGTGTCCGGGTAGTTCGGCACGCCTTCGAACATCAGCGAGGTCGCGCCGTTGGCCAGCGGCCCATACACGATGTAGCTGTGGCCGGTGACCCAGCCGACGTCGGCGGTGCACCAGTAGATGTCGTCCTCGCGCAGGTCGAACACCGCTTCATGGGTGTAGGCCGCGTACAGCAGGTAACCGGCGGTGGTGTGCAGCACGCCCTTCGGCTTGCCGGTGGAACCGGAGGTGTAGAGGATGAACAGCGGATCCTCGGCATTCATCGGTTCCGGCTCGCAGCTGGCCGGTTGGCTGTCGACCACATCATGGAACCAGCGGTCGCGCGGGGCCTGCATGTCCACCGCACCACCGGTGTGGCGCACCACCAGCACGGTTTCCACGGTATTGGTGCCGGGCAGCTTCAGCGCCGCATCGACGTTGGCCTTCAGCGGAATCTTGCGGCCGCCGCGCAGGCCTTCGTCGGCGGTAATGATCAGCTTGCTCTGGCAGTCGCTGACACGGTCGGCGATCGAATTCGGGGCGAAGCCACCGAACACCACCGAGTGGATCGCACCGATGCGCGCGCAGGCCAGCATGGCCACGGCAGCGTCGACGATCATCGGCAGGTAGATGGTGACCCGGTCGCCCTTCTTGACGCCCAGGTTGCGCAGCGCGTTGCCCAGGCGACAGGTGCGCTCGTACAGCTCGCGATAGGTCACGTGCTGGGCCGGCGCGTCCGGGCTGTCCGGCTCGAACAGCAGCGCGGTCTTGTCGCCGCGCTTTTCCAGCTGGCGATCCAGGCAGTTCACGCTGGCGTTGAGCTCGCCATCCTCGAACCACTTGATGCGGAAATCGGCCAGGTCGTAGCTGACGTTCTTGATCCTGGTCGGCTTGCGCGACCAGTCCAGCCGCTCGGCGGCCTTGCCCCAGAACGCATCCGGATCGGACACCGAGGCCTGGTACTGCTGTTCATAGGAGTTCTTGTCGATACGCGCCTTCGCGGCGAACTGCGGATCGACGGGGTAGAGATCAGCCATGGCACCCTCACTTGCACGTTGACTTTGTGTGTGCAGCCGCAGCATTGCAGCGGCCGTTCCCCCTCAGTTTGCCCCATCCACCCCCCGCCGCGTCACCACCACGCTTAGACCTTGGTCGAAAGTGGGGGCTCTGGAGGCCCAGCTTCGACCAATGGCCAATAGCCGGTGTGCGCGAACGCCCCGCAGTCTCGGCTCGACCGTGCCCCACGCGCGGCATCACCTTGCCACTTGGGAGAGAGGGCAACATGAGCCACCGTACGTTGAAAGCCGTGCGCACCCCTTTGGCGGCCTGCCTGTTGGTCGCCCTGGTCGCACCGGGCATGGCGTTCGCAGAGACCGCCAAAGAGAAAGCCCTGGAAACCCGCGTCGCCGAACTGGAGCGCCAGGTGCAGGCGTTGCTGGCTTCGCAGCAGCAGCAACAGACCCAGATCGTGCAGACCCAGCAGGCGGTCACCGACGTCCGCACGGTGCAGGCCGAGCAGAGGCCGGCAGTGCCGGCGGGCAAGCAACCGATCCAGGTCACCACCATCACCCCGGGCGCAGCGCCGGGCACCACGGTCAAGATCGGCGGCTTCATCAAGGCCGATTTCCTGGCCACCCAGACCAGCGATGGCCAGCTGGCCGACGATGCCACCGGTCGCGCGCTGTACCTGCCGGGGCAGACCCCGGTGGCCGGTGCCGGCGGCAGCGGCGAGCGCTCGGACGTGGACTACAACGCCCACGCCAAGTTCTCGCGCTTCAACATCGGCATCGACAACGTGAGCGAATCGGGCAACAAGTCCGGCGCGATGTTCGAGATGGATTTCTTCGGCAATTCGCTGGGCAACCAGACCGCCACCAATACCTACGGCGTGACCCTGCGGCATGCCTACATGTACTGGAACAACTGGCTGGCCGGCCAGACCTGGTCCAACTTCATGGATGCCGGTGCACTGCCGGAAGCGGTCGACTTCGTTGGTCCCACCGATGGCGTGATCTTCGTGCGCCAGGCGCAGCTGCGCTACACCCAGGGCGGCTTCAGCGTCGCACTGGAGAACCCGGAAACCACCACCCTCACAGGCACGCGTAATCCGGTCACCGGCGCCTGGACCAATGCCAGCGCCAACTCCGATCGCGGCAGCCTGCCTGACCTGACCCTGCGCTACGGCTGGAAAGGTGACTGGGGCACGTTCGGCGTGGGAGCCGTGGTGCGCCAGCTGAAGGTCGACAACCAGGCCACCGGCGCCGACGCCGACAAGATCGGCGGCGGCCTGACCCTGGGCGGCAAGTGGGTGATGGGCAGCAGCGATTCGCTGCACTACCAGCTGACCGGTGGTGAAGGCATCGCCCGCTATATCGGTCTCGGCGTGACCGCCGATACCGCGTACGACGTCGCCCGCGACGAGCTCAACCCGACCGGCGTGCTGGCGGGCTATGTGGGCTGGCGGCACGCGTTCTCGCCGAAGCTGCGCACCAACCTGATCTATGCGCGCAGTGACTACGACAACGACGGCAGCCTGGGCCCGCTGGTGACCAAGAGTGTGCAGAGCATCCGCGGCAACATCTTCTACACGCCGATGCCCAAGGTCGATATCGGCGCGGAGTACATGTACGGCGTGCGCGAGATCGAGGATGGCCGCAAGGGTGACATCAACCGGCTGCAGTTCACCACGAAGTACAGCTTCTAACTGAGTGCCGACCAACGGTCGGCACCTACCGGGATTGCATGCCGACCAAGGTCGGCATCTACAGAGGGAAAACGTCTCATGTCCAGCACACCTGCGCCGGCGAAAGCCCAACTTACCCAGGGACACAAGAAGGTCATCTTCGCGTCCAGCCTGGGCACCGTTTTCGAGTGGTATGACTTCTTCCTGTACGGCTCGCTTGCGGCGATCATCGCCAAGCAGTTCTTCAGTGGCGTCAATGAAACCACGGGCATGATCTTCGCCCTGCTGGCGTTTGCCGCCGGCTTCTTCGTACGTCCGTTCGGCGCGGCCTTCTTCGGCAGCCTCGGCGACCGCATCGGCCGCAAGTACACCTTCCTGGTCACCATCCTGATCATGGGCATCTCGACCTTCCTGGTCGGCGTGCTGCCCAACTACGCCTCGATCGGCTTCGCCGCACCGGTGATCCTGATCGTGCTGCGCCTGGCCCAGGGCCTGGCGATGGGCGGTGAGTACGGTGGCGCTGCCACCTACGTGGCCGAACATGCACCGGCGGACAAGCGCGGGCTGTACACCAGCTTCATCCAGTGCACCGCCACGCTCGGCCTGTTCATGTCGCTGCTGATCATCCTGGCCTGCCGCTACTTCCTCGGCAACGAGGCCTTCGAAGCCTGGGGCTGGCGCATTCCGTTCCTGGTGTCGATCGTGCTGCTGGGCGTGTCGGTGTGGATCCGCCTGCAGTTGAGCGAATCGCCGCTGTTCCAGCAGATGAAGGCCGAGGGCAAGGGTTCCAAGACCCCGTTCCGTGACAGCCTGAAGGGCGGCAACCTGAAGTTGATGCTGCTGGTCCTGCTCGGCGCGGCTGCCGGCCAGGCCGTGGTCTGGTACGGCGGCCAGTTCTACGCGCTGTTCTTCCTCAGCAGCATGCTGAAGGTCGATGCCACCACTTCCTACCTGCTGATCGCGGCCGCGCTGGCACTGGGCGTGCCGTTCTTCATCTTCTTCGGCTGGCTGTCCGACCGTATCGGTCGCAAGAAGATCATCCTCGCCGGCTGCCTGCTGGCCGCCGTCACTTACATCCCGATCTTCAAGGGCCTGACCCACTTCGCCAACCCGGCCATCGAAGAAGCCCGCAGCAACTCGCCGGCACTGGTGGTGGCTGATCCGAACACCTGCTCGTTCCAGTTCGATCCGGTCGGCCTGCGCAAGTTCACCAGCTCCTGTGACGTGGCGACCGCCGCGCTGACCAAGGCCGGTGTGCCGTACGACGTGCAGCCGGCGGCAGCGGGTTCGCTGGCGATGGTCAACGTGGGCAGCGCCAGCGTCACCTCGTATGAGGCCGCCGGTCTGACCAAGGAAGAAGGCAAGGCCAAGGCCGATGCGTTCGGTGCCGAGCTGAAGGGCGCACTGACCACTGCCGGTTACCCGGCCAAGGCCGATGGTTCGCGCATCAACTTCGCCGGCACGATCTTCATGCTGTGGCTGCTGGTGCTGTACGTGACCATGGTCTACGGCCCGATCGCCGCCTACCTGGTCGAACTGTTCCCGACCCGCATCCGCTACACCTCGATGTCGCTGCCGTACCACATCGGCAATGGCTGGTTCGGCGGCTTCCTGCCGGCGATCTCGTTCGCGCTGGTGGCCGGTACCGGCAACCTGTACTACGGCCTGTGGTACCCCATCATCATCGCGCTGATGTCGGTGGTGATCGGCGGCCTGTTCCTGCGCGAGACCAAGGACGTGGATATCACCAAGTAACCGGTGTGCCGACCAACGGTCGGCACCCACCGGGTTTCAGGGGCCGCGGTGCAGACCGCGGCCTTTTCGTTTGTGGGGTGGCGACTGGGGTCGAATCCCTTTCGCGCGCGAATGGGCTCCGATCCCAACCGCAGGACGTGCTACTCCGAGCATCCATCGCTCAGCTCAAGCTGTCGCCTTGAAAACGCTTCGATGCAGAACCTAAGCTGCGCACTGTCATCGCCTGCTTGGCGGATCTGCCTGAGCAACTGATCGACTCCTGGGCAACGCGCAGCGCGAGTGGCAACGAGGTTGCACACAGGTACATACGGGAAGTGCACCTCATGGCGAGGGATGTTCAGCTTTCTGTCCCAGGCCTCGAACGGAAAGAGCACATGTAACAAGCCATCTGCCGCTTCATCCTCGCTTGGTCGCGTGAGGGCGACATCCGGTGCATCCCTGAGCAACGTCGCATAGGCGTCCAGGAAGCGACGGCCGTACCGATCATGCTCCGCCGGTGTGCTCGCCTGCCGCAAGGCGGTGTAGTACGGGAAGAGGCTGTCTACATCGGGTCCGCTGCAGATCATGCCGAACGAACTTGAGCTGTCATTGATGGGAATCTGTACACGGCAGGTCGTACGTTCGAGCCTCTCTGCAAGCGCCTCGAGCACCCTGCCAATACTGGCACCGGGTGTAGCATCGCCCTCGAGCTCGCCGACGACGGCGGCCAGGGTGTCGCCCAGCAATGGGATGTGTCCGTGCTCGGCGTTCAGGTCGATTGCCGCGACATCAATGGACTGCTCGCTGGCATCGGAAGCTCCGGCCATGAGAAGACATCCGATCAGAAATGCATGTGCGCGTCGCATCTATGCATGTTATTGGAGGTGGGACACTACCTTCAGCGCGCTGACTTCCTGCGGCAATGAAACAAGTACGAATCTACATATCCGCCCAATACTCAATCGTACCGGTGCGAGGTGACGTATCCAGCCACACGGAACACTGGGACTTCTAGCAAGAACTGCCAACTTATGACGCAAATGGCCCGAATTCCCTTTGTTCGCCAGTGCGTCCCATAGCATGGGTGATTCATCGAATCGGATCGGGGCATGCGCAGCGTACTTCTGGCAGCGATCATCACTGTCTCAGCGTCATCGCCCGACGCAGAAACGCATGTAGCTGCCGACGGTGCGGCACCGCAGGGAAGCCTGCGAGTCGAGGAAAGATCGCCCGTGATCAAACAACTATGCAAGAAAGACACAGTCTGGCTGTCCTGGAACAACGCCGTACCAAACGCAACATTGGTGACCTGCGATTGCAGTTGCACATCGCATGACAACTCAGGATGGCTTGTCGAGGCACAACCGGGAGACGACACCTATCGGGTACATCGCGTCTCTCTCGGAAAGGTTTCCAGTCCCACGGAGTTCCGTCGGGCGGGCGTGCGGATTCAGGACATCGTCTCGTCGCATCCGTGGTGTTCAGTCGCCAAACCGAGCATGCCGATGAATGCGATCTTTGCGACGTTGGTGAAGCAGCCCACGGAATAGGGCGATGAGCCCTACTGCTTTACGCCCCACTTCTTCGCAGGCGATCGGAATGTCTCCCTGAGGAGGATTCCAATGTCGGGCGAACAGTTCTCCGACGCGCCCGCAGCAGAATCAGCACTGATCACGCGGGAGGTCGAGATCCTGCGTGACTGGAGGCGGAAGTTTGCACCTGAGTAGCGCATTCGTTCCCTCGGACAAAGTATGAGGGCTATACATTCTGGAGTTTCAGTGATGTTTGTTTTGAAGCGCGTGGCACTGGCATTTCTTGCCGGCCCACCTCTGCTCTTATCTGCTGACGCTGTGGATGCCAGTGCGATCTACGGCGTCAACCACACCCATTGGGCCATCAACCGATTCAGTGTCGATGGCCGTCCAGCCGTTGACATCATTGGCCCGTATCAAGGTGGCGGTGGAGGGTGCTGCTACGGTGCACCAGAGCGCTGGCATCCCGGCCTGACGGTGCGGGTTGACTGGGAAACGGGCGCCGGAAGCGCAATGGATTTTCCTGGGACAGAGGATTGGTCAAAAGTTCTGGCTTGGAGAGAAAAAATCCTGGCGCAGAAGCGCAGGCACAGTAAAGTCGTCCCCGTCCCGGATTACACCGGCCAGGACGTCTGTGGCATCACCGTGCATTTCCTGCCCTGCGATGAGATTCAGGTCACCACTTCCTGTTACGCCTACGGCAGCCCCGAGTACCCGATCAAGATCCCGCTTGAGTTGCCAGAACCGCAGTCATGCCCGGCACAACGAACCGACCAGCAGAAGGCGTAGTGATGGTCGGGTTTGCATCCGAGAGTGGACGCATGCGAGGCGTGGGGATGTGTCCGAATGAGGCCATGGCCACGGCTTGATGGTTGGCATGCGTGACTGGGGGCTGGAGTTTGCGCCTGAGTAGCGCATTGGTGCCCTCGACAAGATTTGAGGACTACACCTTATGGAGTTTCAGTGATGTTTGATTTGAAGTCCGTGCTGCTGGCATTACTTGCTGGCCCACCTCTGCTCTTATCTGCTGACGCTGTGGATGCCAGTGCGATCTACGGCGTCAACCACACCCATTGGGCCATCAACCGCTTCAATGTCGATGGTCGTTCAGCCGTTGACATCATTGGCCCGTATCAAGGTGGCGGTGGAGGGTGCTGCTACGGTGCACCAGAGCGCTGGTATCCGGGGCTGACGGTGCGGGTTGACTGGGAAACGGGTGCAGGAAGCTCGATAGATTTTCCTGGAACCGGAGACTGGCCCAAGTTTTTGGCTTGGGAGAAGAAGATCCTGGCGCAAAAGCGCAGGCACAGTAAAGTCGTCCCTGTCCCGGACTATACCGACCAGGACGTCTGCGGCATCACCGTGCATTTCCTGCCCTGTGATGACATTCAGGTCACTACCTCCTGTTACGCCTACGGCAGCCCCGAGTATCCGATCAGGATTCCGCTTGAGTTGCCAGAACCGCAGTCATGCCCGGTAGAACGTACCGACCAGCAGAAGGCCCAGTGATGGACGCGTTCATTGGGAAGGGTGCACGCATGCACGTTGGTGGCGAAGTTCCCGAATGAGGCCACGCGCCACGGTGTGAAGGTTGGCATGCGAGTCGAGCACGGCTCGACTCTACAATCGGCCCATGACCACCACCACGCCGACCGAGCTCCCCGCCATCCTGCACACCCTGCGCGGCGCCTGGCAGGCGCGGCGCCCGTCGCTCGGGCAGCGTGAAGCCGACCTGCGCCGCCTGCGTGAGGCGCTGAAGTCGCGGCTGGACGAAATGGCCCAGGCCATCGCCGAGGACTTCGGCCATCGCGCCCACGTCGAATCGAAGCTGGCCGATGGCATGAGCGTGCTGTCGGCCATCGACCACCTGCGCCGCCACCTGCGGCGCTGGTCGAAGCCGCGTCGCGCATCGGCTGGCTGGAAGCTGTGGCCGGCGCGCGCGCAGCTGCGGCCGACGTCGGTGGGTGTGGTCGGGGTGATCTCGCCCTGGAACTACCCGGTTACGCTGGCACTGGTGCCGCTGGCGACGGCTATCGCTGCCGGCAACCACGTGCTGCTCAAGCCTTCGGAACACACGCCGCGCACCAGCGCGTTCCTGGCCGATCTGCTGGCCAGTGTGTTCCCGCCCGATCGCGTGGCGGTGGTGCAGGGCGGGGCGGACGTGGCCGCTGCGGTGTCTTCGCTGCCGCTGGACCATCTGGTATTCACCGGTTCCACTGCCGTGGGCCGCAAGGTGATGGCGGCCGCCGCCGAGCATCTGGTGCCGGTCACGCTGGAGCTGGGTGGCAAATCACCGGCGATTGTCTGCCGCGATTTTCCGTTGGAGAAAGCCGCCGCACGGCTGGCCACCGGCAAGTGGTTCAACGCCGGGCAGACCTGCATTGCGCCGGATTACGTGCTGATCGACACCGCGCGCCAGCGCGAGTTCGTGCAGTCGCTGCAGCAACAGGTGCGCGAACGCTATGGCGACTTCAGCGATGCGGACGATTACACCCGCATCATCAATGAGGGCCAGTACCGGCGCCTGCAGGGTTATCTGGCGCAGGCCCGCGAACGCGGTGTGCCGGTCATTCCGTTGGCGCAGGTGGATGAAGCACGTGCTGACCGCGAGCGCCTGCTGGTGCCGACCGTGGTGCTGGATCCGCCGGACGACCTGGACCTGATGCGCGAGGAAATCTTCGGGCCGATCCTGCCGGTGCGGGCCTACCCGGACCTGGATGCGGCGTTGGCCGACCTCGTGGCCCGCGACCGGCCGCTGGCGCTGTATCCCTTCAGCCACGACACCGCGACGGTGGAGCGCATCCTCGCCCAGGTGGTGGCCGGCGGGATAACGGTCAACGACACCCTGCTGCACTTCGCTGCCGATGGCCTGCCATTTGGCGGGGTAGGCGCCAGCGGCATGGGCGCGTACCACGGGCAGGCCGGGTTCGATGCGATGAGCAAATTGCTGCCGGTGCTGTGGCAATCGCGTTGGGCGGCCAGCGACCGGCTGCGGCCGCCGTATTCGAAGATTGCCGGGTTGTTGAAGCTGTTGCTGCGGTGATCGGGTTCCGGTAGGTGCCAACCTTGGTTGGCACGCATCTGCCCAAAGCGCCGACCAAGGTCGGCCTCTACCAAAGCAGGGCCGGGTAGAATGCCCCCATGAAGATCGCCTCGTGGAACGTCAATTCGCTCAATGTCCGCCTGCCGCACCTGGAGCAGTGGCTCAAGGATTTCGGCCCGGACATCGTCGGTATCCAGGAAACCAAGCTGGAGGATCACAAGTTCCCCGATTCGGCGCTGATCGCCGCCGGTTACCGCAGCGTGTTCGCTGGCCAGAAGACCTACAACGGCGTGGCGCTGCTGTCGCGTGAGCCGGCACAGGACGTGCAGATCGGCATTCCCGGCTTCGAGGACGAGCAGAAGCGCGTCATCGCCGGCACCTTCGGCGACCTGCGGGTGATCAACCTGTACGTGGTCAACGGCCAGGACATCGGCACTGACAAGTACGCCTACAAGCTGCGCTGGCTGGAAGCGGTGCACGCCTGGATTGCCGAAGAAATGCAGCGCCATCCGAAGCTGATCGTGATGGGAGACTTCAACATCGCTCCCGACGCGCGTGATGTGCACGATCCTGAGGTCTGGAACGAGAACCACATCCTGACCTCCACCGCCGAGCGCGGCGCGCTGGAGAAGCTGCTGCAGCTGGGCCTGCACGATGGCTTCCGCCTGCACAACGACGAGGCCGGTGTGTTCAGCTGGTGGGATTACCGGGCAGCGGGCTTCCGCCGCAACCTTGGCCTGCGCATCGACCTGACGCTGGTCTCCGGTGCGCTCAAGGCCAGCGCGGTGGCTTCGGGCATCGACCGCGAGCCGCGCACCTGGGAACGCCCCAGCGACCATGCGCCGGCGTGGGTGCAGTTGGGTTGAGGCAGCGCCGGGCCATGCCCGGCGAGCGCAGCGGATGGTGGGAAACGCCGGGCATGGCCCGGCGCTACCCGTCAGTTCAGCGGATGCTCTTGCGGGTGAACAGGTTGACGATTGCCAGCAGGATCACTGCCCCGATCAGCGAGAACAGGAACGTACGGATCGTGATCGCTTCGTTGATGCCGCCGCCGAACAACCAGCCGGAAATCAGTGCGCCGACGATGCCGACGACGATGTTGAGGATGATGCCCTGTTGGCCATCGCGCTTCATGATGATGCTGGCCAGCCAGCCCACGATGCCGCCGACGATCAGCCAGATGATGATGCCCATGATCGAATCTCCGGTGGATAACCGAGCACAGTTGACGCGCTGCGCTGTGAACCCGTCGTGCAATTCCGTGATGGGCGCGTGCGGATGAGTCTGCCAGCCACCCTGGATGGCCCCTGGCGGTTCGGCCCGGTCACGGTCTGGCGCTGCCCGCATGTGCCCGGCCAGCGTGGCGAACCGCAGGCGCGGCAGGTGCTGGCGCGGGTGCTGGGCGGCGAGCCGGAGGCGCTGCCACTGGTGCGCGATGACAAGGGTCGGCCGGAGCTGTCCGGCGACCTGGCCCACTATGGCACCGGCTGGAGCCACAGCGGCGAGGTGCTGCTGGTGGCGCTGGGTGAGCGTGTGCGGCTGGGCGTGGACCTGGAACTGCTGCGCCCGCGCCCGCGCATCCTGGAGATCATCCAGCGCTTCTTCCATCCGGAGGAGGTGGCGTGGCTGGAAAGCCTGGACGTGGCTGACCGCGAGCATTGGTTCTTCCGCCTCTGGTGCGCCAAGGAGGCGATGCTGAAGGCCCACGGGCAGGGCATCTCGTTCGGCCTGCACCGGCTGCAGCTGGCACCGGCCGCCGATGGCGCCCTGCACCTGCGCTGGTGTGACCCGGAACTGGGGCAGGCCGAGCACTGGCACCTGCACGAGTGGCAGGCCAGCGGCCAGTTCCGCGCCGCATTGGCCTGGTATCCACAGTGAAGCGGCGAATCAGCCGCGAAAACCGGCGATAATGGCAGCATGAGCGAACACGATCTTCCCGCCAGCGTGGCTGCCACGCTGGAACAGGGCCTGGCCAGCATGGGCCTGGACGCCGCACTGGCGCCGCCGCTGCTGCGCTATCTGGCCCTGCTGCACCGTTGGAACGGCACCTACAACCTCACCGCCATCCGCGACCCGCAGGAGATGGTCACCCGCCACCTGCTCGATTCGCTGGCGATGCAGCCGTTCGTGGCCGACGGCAGCCTAGCCGATCTGGGCACCGGCCCCGGCCTGCCGGGCATCCCGCTGGCGATCGCCTGCCCGGGCCTGCAGGTCACCCTGGTGGAAAGCAATGGCAAGAAGGCGCGCTTCATGCGCGAAGCCGTGCGCCAGCTGGGCCTGGGCAATGCCCGCGTGGCCGAGTCACGTGCCGAGGCGCTGGCCGAGCCCGGCAGCTATGACCAGTTGACCGCGCGCGCGATGGACACCCTGGCTGGCATCGTCCGTGTCGGTGGCCACCTGCTGCGCCCCGGTGGCGTGCTGCTGGCCATGAAAGGCGTCTACCCCCATGAAGAGATCGCAGCGCTGCCGGCTGGCTGGCAGGTGCGCGAGGTGACCCCGCTGCGCGTGCCCGGCCTGGCCGGCGAACGCCACCTGGTCGCCGTCACAGGCCCCTGAACCCCGCCGCCGGCCCCTTGTGGAACAAGAGGTTGGCGATCCACGATTTCCGCACGGGGCCGGTTGTACGCATAATGACCGGTCCCAGCACACGTCGACGAGGCACACCCGCATGGCCCGCATCATCGCCATCGCCAACCAGAAGGGTGGCGTCGGCAAGACCACGACCGCCGTCAACCTGGCCGCTTCCCTGGCCAACGCACCCAAGCGCGTGCTGTTGGTCGACCTGGATTCGCAGGGCAACGCGACCATGGGCAGTGGCGTGGACAAGCGCGAAGTGGCCGCGTCCACCTGCGACCTGCTGCTCGGCGAAGCCACTGCGGCCGAAGTCCGGGTCACCACCCCGGAAGGCTTCGACCTGCTGCCGGGCAACATCGACCTGACCGCTGCCGAGATCCAGTTGATGGACCAGGGCGAGCGCGAGCAGCGCCTGAAGCGTGCGCTGGCACCGATCCGCGATGAGTACGACTACATCCTGATCGATTGCCCGCCGGCGCTGTCGCTGCTGACGCTGAACGCACTGGCCGCCGCCGATTCGGTGATCGTGCCGATGCAGTGCGAGTACTACGCCCTGGAAGGCCTGAGCGCGCTGGTGGAAACCATCGAAGCGCTGCGCGCCAACCTCAATCCGGCGCTGGTGATCGAAGGCGTGCTGCGCACCATGTTCGATGTGCGCAACAACCTGGCCAACGCGGTCTCGGCCGAGCTCACCGAGCACTTCGGTGACCGCGTGTTCCGCACCATCGTGCCGCGCAACGTGCGCCTGGCTGAGGCACCCAGCCATGGACAGAGCATCGTCGGCTACGACCGCGCCTCGCGCGGTGGCGTGGCCTACCTTGGCCTGGCCGGTGAGATCATCCGCCGCAACAACGAACGCAACAAGGCCGGCACGGCCGTGGAGACTGTCTGATGACCAGCAGCAAGCCTGCAGCCAAGAAGCGAGGTCTCGGCCGCGGCCTGGACGCACTGCTCGGTCCGAAGGGCGCGGTCAGCCAGGCGCAGGCCAGCACGGCGGTGATCGAACCGTTGCCGGGTGAAGTGCTGCGCAAACTGCCGGTGGGCCAGCTGCAGCCGGGCAAGTACCAGCCGCGCCGCGAGATGGACCAGGGCAAGCTGTCCGAACTGGCCGACTCGATCAAGTCGCAGGGCGTGATCCAGCCGATCCTGGTGCGCCAGCTGCCGGCAGGCAATTTCGAGATCGTTGCCGGTGAACGCCGCTGGCGCGCCTCGCAGCTGGCCGGCCTGGACGAAGTGCCGGTGGTGGTGCGCGAGCTGGAAGACCGCACCGTCATCGCGATGGCGCTGATCGAAAACATCCAGCGCGAAGACCTCAACCCGCTGGAAGAAGCCGAAGCGCTGCAGCGCCTCATCAGCGAATTCACCCTGACCCATGCCGAGGCCGCCGAGGCTGTCGGTCGCTCGCGCGCCGCCGTATCCAACCTGCTGCGCCTGCTTGAGCTGCCGATCGCCATCCGCCTGCTGCTGGAAACCCGCCGGCTGGAAATGGGCCACGCGCGTGCGCTGCTGACCCTGGCCCCGGAACTGGCCAGCAAGCTGGCGCAGGAAGCGGCCGATGAAGGCTGGTCGGTGCGCGAAGTCGAGCGCCGTGCGCAGGCGTTCGCGGCCGGCAAGGTACCGAGCAACCGTCCGGTGCCGGCGGCAAAGGTGCAGCAGGCCGACATCGCCTCGCTGGAAACCGAATTGTCCGAGGCACTGGGCACCAACGTGGCGATCAGCCACGGCCGCGGTGGCAAGGGCAAGCTGATCATCCACTACGCCAACCTGGATACCCTGGACGGCGTGCTGGAACGACTGCGTACGCGCCAGGGCTGAGCCCGGCGCAGCGACAGCGGGCGCGGCCTGTTCCTGCCGCGTACCCTCACCGACACGGAACGCACCGCCGCGCGCCGGGGGATGCACTGCTCTCCGGCCCATGGCCCATCCAGGGAGCAGGACATGAGCAACGAACACGACGACGTCAGCCCGGGCGGCAGCCCGATCCTCGTGCACAGCCGCGAGAAGGATTTCACGCCGGCGCACGGCGAAGAACATATCGAGGCGATCAGCGCGCACATCGAGCGCCATCTGGGGCCGGTGTCCGGGGTCTTCCACGAAATCATCTCCGACATCGTGCATATCGACGTGCACGTGGTGCCGGCCACCGAGCAATGCCCGTACCTGCGGCTGGTGACCTCGGGCATGAGCGATCTGCCGATGACGCTGCCCGAAGGTGCGCCCGGCTCCGCGTACATGGAGTTGATGGTGACCCTGCCGGCCGACTGGCCGATCAGCGACGGTGCCTTCGAGGATGAGCGCAACTACTGGCCGGTGCGGCTGTTGAAGACGCTGGCGCGGCTGCCGCACGAGTACGACACCTGGCTGGGCTTCGGCCACACCATTCCCAACGGCCATCCGTCCGAGCCGTATGCCGATGGCGTGGGCTTCGACGGGGCCATCGTGCTGCCGCCGGTCACCACCCCGGACGATTTCGGCTCGCTGGAGCTGGATGATGGCAAGACCATCCAGTTCATGGCGATCGTACCGCTGTACCCGCAGGAGATGGACCTGAAGCTGAAGAAGGACGCCGAGACCCTGCTGGACCGCTTCGACGCCAAGGACATCAAGGATGTGATCGAGCCTGGGCGCGTCAACGTGGCGAAGAGGCGTTTCGGTTTGTTCTGAGACCGGTAACATCAGGGGCCTGTATTTCGTTTCCAGGCCCCTGCCATGACCGTCCTGCTCACCGGCGCTGCCGGCTTCATCGGTGCCTACACCGCCCGTGCCCTGATCGATGCCGGCCAGGCCGTGGTCGGCCTGGACAACTTCAACGACTACTACGACCCGCAGATCAAGCGCGACCGCGTGGCCGCGCTGTGCCCGACGCTGGATCTGCGCACGCTGGACCTGACCGACCGCCAGGGCCTGGCCGCGCTGTTCGATGAAGTGCAGCCGACCACGGTCATCCACCTGGCCGCGCAGGCCGGCGTGCGCTATTCGCTGGAGAATCCGCAGGCCTACGTCGACAGCAACCTGGTCGGTTTCGTCAACATGCTCGAGCTGTGCCGCCATCGTGGCCTGCAGCACCTGGTGTACGCCTCCAGCAGCTCGGTCTACGGCGATTCGGCTACGCCGCCGTTCTCCGAAGACCAGCGCGTGGACCAGCCGCGCTCGTTGTATGCCGCCACCAAGGCCGCCAACGAGCTGATGGCCTATACCTATGCGCAGCTGTACGGCCTGCATTCCACCGGCCTGCGCTTCTTCACGGTGTACGGCCCGTGGGGCCGGCCGGACATGGCGCCACTGCTGTTCTCGCGGGCGGTGCTGGCCGGGCGACCGATCGATGTGTTCAACGAAGGCCGCATGCAGCGCGATTTCACACATGTCTCCGACATCGTCAGCGGTATTCTCGGCGCCCTCGCACACCCGGCCGATGGTCCGGTGCCGCATCGGGTATTCAATCTCGGCAACCACACGCCGGTCGAGCTGGAGCGCTTCATCGGCGTGATCGAGCAGGCCGCGGGCCGCCCCGCGCAGAAGGTGTACAAGCCGATGCAGCCGGGCGACATGGTGCGCACGATGGCCGATACCCGGCGCGCGCATGACGCATTCGGCTTCGACGCGGTGACCCCGATCGAACAGGGTCTACCGGCCGTCGTGCAGTGGTGCCGCGAATACTTTGGCGATCGCGCGTGAGGACGGTTCCTCACACAGCCGGATTCATCTTCGGATAACCTCGGCATCGGAAAATGCGCGGTCTTTGTTCCCTTTGGCCGAGTCCCCCATGAGCCAACCCGAGCTGTCTGTCGTAGTTCCCGTATTCAACGAGCGCGACAACGTCGCGCCGCTGGTGGCTGAAATCACCGCCGCGCTGCGCGGCCGCCTGCCGTTCGAGATCGTCTACGTCGATGACAACTCGCGCGATGACAGCCTGGCGGTACTGGATGGCCTGAAGGCGACGACGCCCGAGCTGCGGGTACTGCATCACGTCAACCAGAGCGGGCAGAGCACTGCCGTGCGCAACGGCGTCAAGCAGGCGCGCGCGCCGTGGATCGCCACCCTTGATGGCGACGGCCAGAACGATCCGGCCGATATTCCCAAGCTGCTGGCCGCGCGCGACGCCGCCGAAGCCCAGGTGAAGCTGTTCGCCGGCTGGCGCGTCAACCGCCAGGACAGCGGCAGCAAGCGCTGGGCCAGCAAGTGGGCCAACGCGATCCGCGCGCGCATGCTGCGCGATGACACCCCCGACACCGGCTGCGGCATCAAGCTGTTCGAGCGCAGCGCCTTCCTCGACCTGCCGTACTTCGACCACATGCACCGTTACCTGCCGGCGCTGATGCAGCGTGCCGGCTGGAAGACCACCAGCGTGCCGGTCAACCACCGCCACCGTACCGCCGGCGTGTCCAAGTACAACAACCTGGGCCGCGCGCTGGTGGGTATCCGCGACCTGCGCGGCGTGGCGTGGCTGATCACCCGCAGCAAGCGCACCCCGGTGGAGGAGCGTTGATGGAGCTGCACTGGCTCGACCAGCCGCTGACCTGGCTGTACTGGACCGGCCTGCACGTGACCGGCTGGAAGCTGATTGGCTACACCGGTGCGCTGATGTTCGGCGGCCGCTGGCTGGTGCAGTTCGTGGCCTCCCGGCGCGCGGGCAAGCCGGTCATCCCGCGCCTGTTCTGGTACATGAGCGTGGTCGGCAGCCTGATGACGCTCAGCTACTTCCTGTTTTCGGCCAAGCAGGATTCGGTGGGCGTGCTGCAGAACCTGTTCCCGGCGTTCACCGCCTTGTACAGCCTGAAGCTGGACATCAAGCACCGCGGCTGGAAGCGGGACAGGGCCAGCCACTAGCTCTTCGGTAGATGCCAACCTTGGTTGGCGCTGCTTTGGTAGCGCCGGGCCATGCCCGGCGGCAGTGGCATGGTCGCCAACGGCGGCCGCGCTGCGCGCTCGCGGGGCATGGCCACGCGCTGCCTCGCGCCTTCGGCGCTGGGGCCCAGGCCTGCGGCCGGTTCCCGGTCCTGCCTGCGGTGCAGGCAGGACCTTCGTCCCATGCCACGCGCACGTGGGGGTGCCATCATCGGGGTCTGCCTTCCCGGGAACCTGTGCTCGTGAAAACCCGTCTTGCCGTTGCCCTGCTGCTTGCCCTGTCCACCCCCGCCGTGGCCCTGGCCGCGCCACCCGCTGCCACCGCGCCGGCCAGCGTGGCCTCCGAATCAGCTGCCGATGCCGCCTTCCGCGCGCTGTACGAAAAGGAATGGAAGTGGCGCCAGGACGGTGGTGGTGAGGCCAGCGAAGATGGCGACGCACCGGCCAATGCCACCCGCCTGCCCGATGTCGGCGCCGCCGCCCAGCAGGCGCGCCTGAAAGTCTGGGACCAGGCCCTTGCCGATCTGAAGCGCATCGACCCGAAGACACTCTCGGCCGACAACCAGATCAACTACGCGATCTACCACGACCAGATCTTCAACCTGGCCGAGGAAGTGCGCCTGCGCGGCTATGAAATGCCGTTCAACGCCGATTCCTCGTTCTGGTCGAACCTGTCCTTCATGGCGCGGCGCGAGATGAAGACCGCACAGGACTATCGCAACTACATCGCGCGCTTGAACGACGTGCCGCGCTATTTCGGTCAACAGACCGAGAACATGCGCGCCGGCCTGAAGCGCGGTTTCAGCGTGCCGCGTGCGGTGCTCGATGGCCGTGAAGTGTCCATCGCCACGGTGGCCGAACTGAAGGATCCGACCGAGTCGCCGCTGTATGCGCCGTTCAAGAAGCTGCCCAGCAGCATTCCTGCAGCCGAACAGGCCAAGCTGCGCGAACAGGCGTCGGCAGCGATCAGCGGCAAGGTGGTGCCGGCGTTCCAGCAGCTGCGCGTGTTCTTCGTCAACGAATATGTACCGCAGGCACGCACCACCCTGGCCGCCGAGGCGATGCCCGATGGCAAGGCGTACTACAAACAGCAGATCCACGAATACACCACGCTGGACCTGTCGCCGGACGAGATCCACAATATCGGCCTGGGTGAAGTGGCGCGTATCCAGAAGGAAATGAACGGCATCATCGAGCAGGTCCAGTTCAAGGGCAGCTTCGGTGAATTCCTGACCTTCCTGCGCACCGACCCGCAGTTCTACGCCAAGACCCCGAACGAACTGCTGTACCGCGCGGCGTGGATCTCCAAGCGCATCGACGGGGTGATCGGCAAGTACATGACGCTGCCGCGTGCCCGCTTCACCATCGTGCCGGTGCCGCCGGACATCGCCCCGTTCTGGACGGCTGGCCGGGGTGGCATGGGTACCTATTGGCTCAACACCTACAACCTGCCCGCACGCCCGCTGTACAACCTGCCGGCACTGACCCTGCACGAATCCGATCCGGGCCATGCGCTGCAGGGCGCGCTCGCGGCCGAGCAGGGTGAGCAGCCCGAATTCCGTCGCAACGCCTACATCTCCGCCTACGGCGAAGGCTGGGGCCTGTACAGCGAGAAGCTGGGCGTGGAGATGGGCATCTACGAAACCCCGTATGAGGATTTCGGCCGCCTGACCTACGAGATGTGGCGCGCCGCGCGCCTGGTGATCGACACCGGTGTGCACAGCAAGGGCTGGACCCGCGAGCAGGCCATCGCCTACCTGCGCGACCACACCGCGCTGAGCGAGCACGAAGTGACCACCGAAGTGGACCGCTACATCTCCTGGCCGGGCCAGGCATTGAGCTACAAGCTGGGCGAGATCGCCATCGTGCGCCTGCGTGCGCAGGCCGAGAAGGAACTGGGCGACAAGTTCGACGTCAAGAGCTTCCATGACGCCGTGCTCAAGCAGGGTTCGGTGCCGCTGCCGGTGCTGGAACAGCAGATCCAGGCCTACATCGCGCAGCGCAGGAAGGCCTGACCCGGAGCGTCGCCCGGCAAGGCCCGGCGAGCGCGGAGCGCGGCAGACGGGGTCGGATCGCAGGATCCGACCA